>NZ_JBSGJD010000301.1:0-10486 GCF_053605405.1 Amycolatopsis sp. NPDC003861 | reverse complement strand
TGGCCTTTGAGGGTGTCGTTGACCGATTCGATCAGCTGACGGACGGGTTTGAGCAGGTGCTCGGCCGGGTGCGGGGTGCGGTTGCGGTAGTTGGGTCGCAGTAGCCGGACCCCGCGTTCGGCCAGGAACGCGTCCAGCTCACGGGAGACGTAGCCCTTGTCCGCGATGACCAGCAGTCCGGGCCGGTCGGCCAGCACGGACGGGTCGTGATCCAGGATCGCCATCAGCACCTGACGTTCATCGAGTTTCGGGGTGGCCAGGGCCCGGGTGATCGGCAGCCCGGCGGGGGTGCAGATCAGGTGCAGGCGCAGGCCCCAGAAGAACCGTGAATGCGACGAGCAGTAGCCGTAGCCTGCCCAGCCGGCCAGCTCGGAGCGTTTGGCGGTTTCGCGGGAGCGGCCGCACTCGACTGGGGTGGAGTCCACGACCCAGGTCGTGTCGGTCCACAGGTCGGTGTCGAGGGCGAGCATGCGGATAACGCGTTTGAGCAGCGGGACGGCGGTGCGTAGTCGCTTGTTGTAGCCGGATTGCTGGGGCAGGTAGGGGAAAGCGCCGGGCAGGTGGCGGGGCAGGAACCGCAGCCAGCGGGCCTCGGACCGGATGCCGAGCAAGGCCTGGGCCACGGCGAGGGTGATCAGTTCGGCGTCGGTTAGCCGTGGTGGGCGTCCGGTCCGGGCGGGCCTGCCCAGATGGTCGTCGATCTTGACGTAGAGTGCGGTGAGAAGGGTGTTCAGGTCGGTCGTCACAAACTGATCTTGGACACCCTTCGCCTGTCTCCAGACACCACCCGGCCTTAGGACTTACTCGTCTAGTACAGCGGCGGCTGAGGGTCGCAGATCTTGCACAGCCGGTATCGACGGCCGCGGTGGGTGCCGGTACATTCCGCGCGCCATCGCTCTAGCTCTGCCTCGGTCACCGGCAGGCACGGGAGTGCCTTGTCCCAGGGAACACCGTGGGTGAACGAGTGCAGCTGGCGGCGGTAGAGCCGTTCCGAATCTCCGCCGGCGCGCACGGGCCGGGCGCTCAGGCTCGCGACGAGGGTCCTGCAGGTGATGGCGTGGATTGAGGAGCCGGAGACGGCGAACGGGTAGCGGTCGTGGTGTTTGAAGCGTTCGACTCGCCGTTCAATCTCGTCATGCCACTCGTCCAGCTCGGCACGTTTGCTCTCGCACGCTGAACAGTCACCGTTGCACCGTAGCGACTCCGCCGTGGCAGCCGACGAGAACGGTGATGGCTCATCGGCGAGCGCCGCTCGTTCGGCAGCCTCGGCCAGTGTGCGACGAGTTGGTGCTCGACCTGCTCGGCAGTAGCCTCGCCGGCCGTCACGGCCTGCAGGAGCCGCGGTACGCCCGCGACTTCCACCATCGCGCCCCAGCCCGGCTCGTCACGGCGCCGGTACCAGAGCTCTCGAGGACCGAAGAACCCGAAAACCAGCTCCTCGACCACGACAGTTCCGACTTGGACAGTCTTGCGGTGCACCGCGCCACCCTAGGAGGCCAGGGGCTCCGGTGTGGAGGCCGCGTGCCCACGCCGACGCGTAGCCGACGCCGAGTGGTCACAGAACTGTCGGTGCTGTCGTGTATACGAACGGTCAACGTTCGTTATGGAGAGGAGTCCCGCTGACGCCCGACGTCCCGGTGTACCGGCGTAACCAGGTACCCGAGCACCTGATGACGAGCCAGCAGCTGCGGGTGGCCGGCCGCCGCCCCTGGAATCCGGACCGGCCGGACGGGTACATGCTGGTCGAGTTGTTCGACGTTCGCGTCGGCGGCGAGGAGTTCGTGGAGGAGTTTGACCGTCGCGTGGTCGACCGGCACCGAGCGGCGCTGTGGGCGTGGGAGGTCCTCGACGATCCGAATACCGTGCTGCTGGATACCGAATCCACGGACTTCGACGGTCGCCTGCTCGAGATCGCGGCAGTATCCCCGACCGGGGAAGTTTTGCTGGAGACGCTCGTCAATCCCGAGGGCGAGCCAATTGCAGCCGACGCGGCAGCCAAGCACGGCATCACGTCCGACATGGTCTCCGCAGCGGGAGTGCCGGTGTTCGCCGATCTGCACGAGGAGCTGGTGGAGCTGCTTTCGGGGAAGAGGATCGTGTGCTGGAAGGCCGCGTTCGACCGAGCCCTCCTCACCGCGGAGGCAGACCGGCTGTTGCCGAGCTGGAGCACTGCGACGGAGACCGACTGGGTGCCGGCTCGGTGGGAAGACGCGATGGCGCGGCACGCGGAGTGGGTCGGCGAGCCCGATGGCTCGGGCTATCGCCGTCACCGGCTCGGCGGCGAGCATCGTGCGCTCGGCGACTGCATCACGATGTTGGGCAGGCTGCGGGAAATGGCCGCTAACCCCGAGCCGATTCCGCCCGAACCGAAGTCCGGTACCTGGAGCGCCGCCGATGACGCCCAGCTGACGGCGATGGACTACGCAAGATTGACGGTGCAGGAGATCCATATGCGCACCGGCAGGACCGAAGTCGCGATCCGGTGGCGGCTGTACAAGCTGGGCTTGGCACCATTCCCGGCCGACCTCGCCCGTGAGCGTGCCGCTCCTAAGCCGGCACCTGCGTACACCGTCGAAGATCTTCGACGGACACACTCCAACTCGCACAAACGCTGGACACCAGCCGAGGAGCACCACTGACGCGTCGACATGGCGACGGCGCCACCCTGACGGAACTCGTGGCTGAGTTCGGCCGCAACGAGAACGCCATCACCGCCCGGCTCGTTGCCCTGGGACTCGCCGACCCGCCACCCGAGTGGACTCAGCCAACGTCGCTCCCATAGGCAGCCAGACGACCGCGGGTGAGGTCAACCTCCGGCGACCTCGGACCAAGCTGGGCGGTCGCGGAGCGTATGCGCCGGGATCAGCGACGGGCGGAGCTCCCCGCCTGTCGGCTGGAAATAGGTCGTGTCGTCGGGCAGCGCGTACCAGCGTCCACCGCCGATCGACGGCCGCTCCGCGGCCTCGTACACCGTCGCTGTCAACCGACAGCTGGGCTGGCCGAAGACATGGCGATGACCAGCGACAGGACAATTAGCCTGACGCGCCGGACGAGCGACGACGTCAAACTATCTGGCCCTTTCTAACGAACCCGCCAGGCATTCATGCGTTAGGCGTCGGAGCCATCGGACCGAGGCGGCGACCGTTTTGCTGCTGCTCGAGGCCGACGGTGAAGCCTGCAAGCGGTGCGGGTTCGACCTGCATCACAGAAGTCCGGCTTGATGCAGCCGTAGCCACTGCGGCGCGCACGCCGCTACTGCCGAAGATCGCTCTGAGAGAGATCTTGAGCAAGGTCAGCGCCCGCAAGGCGCGCTGATGGTTAGTGTCGTAAGCACCACCGCAGTGGCGGAGCCCGGGGGCCAGTGAGCAGCAGAAGCGCAATGAGGGTGATCAACAGCGTCCGCATGATCGTGTCCTGTTCTCGGGGTCACGAGCATGCCTGTCCGTGTTTCACAAGCAGCCGATCAGTTGGAGATAAAGTCCGGCATGGCTCCGTACCGACCCGGATTACGGATGTCGGTACGGACGTATGCTGGGAGGACTTACTAGTAAAGATGCGGCAACGCGGTCGGGGAAGTGCGGTATCCGGCACAGTCCAGCGATCTCCACCGGACGCCTGTAGGGACACTTTGGGGGTGGGCATGGATCTGGCGGAGATTGGCACGCTTTCCCAGCTGGCTGCCGCACTCGATCAGCTGCGCCGTGATCGGTCGCTGTCGCTGCGGGGGCTGGCTGATGCCGCCACGAGGCTGCCGCCGCGAGGCGGCCGGCGACCCACTCTTCCACGATCGACCGCCAGCGGCCTGGTCAACGCCAAGTCCGTTCCGGAGGTCATGACGGTGGTGACGTTTCTGGCCGCCTGCGGCATCCACGCGGAGGAGGCGCAGCGTCCGTGGCTGCAAGCTCTGGATCGGGTGGCGAATCAGCACCGCCGGTGCCCGCCTGGAGCGGTAAGGGTCCGCGACGCACTGCCACGGAGCCTTGGGGTACATGCTGCGATCGAAGTCGATCAGCCGAGCGCGGACGATGCCCTGCACGAACCGCTGTATGTGCCGCGGGACTTCGACGCAGATCTTCGCGCGAAGATATCCATCGCCAGCCAGACAGGCGGATTCGTTCTGGTGACCGGAGACTCCTCGGTCGGTAAGACTCGCGCGCTATTCGAGGCAGTGCGGTCGGTTCTGCCGGACTGGTGGCTGCTGCATCCCGGCGACGCCGAGAGGTTTCGTGAATTCGCTGTGCACCCCGTCGGTCGGACAGTGGTGTGGCTCGACGAGCTGCAGTATTACCTTGACGATGCAGGGGGTGTGCCGGTGGGGCAGGTCCGCGACCTGATCGCGGCGGGTGCAGTGCTGGTCGCAACGTGCTGGCCGGACGAGCACAGCAGGCGCGTAGCGCTGCCGGTCAACGGACAAACAGACCCATATGCCAGCGATCGACGTTTGCTTGACCTGGCTGACGTCCTGACTGCGCCCCGCATGTTCAGCACGGGTGAGCTTCAGCAAGCAGAGGTACTCGCCGGCAGTGACCGCCGAATCAGGGTTGCGCTTGACACTCCGGACGCCGGCTTCACGCAAGTAATGGCCGCAGGGCCAGCGCTGATCCGCCAATGGCGTCATGCCCCGACGTACGCCAAGGCTGTCATCACCGCAGCGCTGGATGCCCGTAGGGTGGGCGCTCATACGCTCCTGACCCGCGAGTTCCTCGACGCCGCGGCGCCCGCCTACCTGAGCGAGGACGAAGGGGAGATAGCCACCGCTCCCCGAGACTGGCTCGACGGTGCCCTTGCCTACGCCACCAGGCTGCAGTACGGGGCGGCTGCCGCGCTGACCCCAGTGGGTCCCACGATGGGACGCATCGCCGGCTACCGGGTTGCAGACTTTTTGCACCAGCACGCGCTGCGTGCCCGCCGCACCGAGGTCCTTCCTGACATCGCTTGGCGAGCCGTGATCGACCATCACCATGCCGACGACATTGAGCGCATAATCGACAACGCTGAACGCCGTGGCCGCGACTATGAGGCCGAGGTCCTCTACCTTCGGCTCATTGACAACGGCGACGATGACGCCAGCAACCGGCTTTCGGAGCTGCTGGTTAAACGAGGAAGAGTAGATGCACTACGCACCTATGCCGACAATGGCAACGAATGGGCTGCTTACCGGCTTTCTGAGCTACTAGCCAAACAGGGTGGGATAGAAGAGCTACGCACCCGCGCCGACAACGGCGACAGGCGCGCCGCCTACAAACTGGCCGAGCTGATAATCAAACAGGAATCCGTGGAGGCTGCACTCCCACTACTCCGCACCCTTGCAGACAAAGGCAACGACCACGCCGCCAGATCGCTCGCCTACTGGCTGGCCGATTACGGATACCTCGAGGAATTGCGCGCTCGCGCCAACCACGGGGACGGCTACGCAGCTGTCGAGCTCGCCAAGCTTCTGGATCAGCAGGGAAAAGCCGAGGTCGCCATCTCTCTGATGCGAATCTTCGCGGACGACGGGTTTAAACTTGCCACTTACCATCTTGCCGGTTTGCTGGCGAAACACGGATGCACCGAGGAACTGCGCACCCGCGCCAATAGCGGCGACTACGACGCCACTGTCCGACTCGCTGGCGTGCTGCATCGACAGGGACAAGTCGAGGCTGCCATCTCATTGCTGCGCCCCCTTGCCGACGACGGCGATAAGCACGCCGCGTTCCTGCTCACCGAATCGGGAGACGCCGAGAAGACGCGCACCTTGAAAGATGACCAAGAAGCCCGCTTCGCTATCTGGAAAGCCAACCTGCTGATCGAGCAAGGTGAAATCGAGTTCGCCCTCTCGTTGTTGCGCCCTCTCGCTGACAACGGCGATTTGCGAATCGCCTCGCGTCTAGTCGACTTTCTGGTCCGTCGGGAACTGATGGGGGATTTAGAGCTTGAGGTGACGGCGGGAACGCCCGGGGCGGCTGATGCTTTGCATCGCAAACGGTCGCCTGGCTCGAATTCGTAGGCGCGATCAGCACCTCATTCGAAGCCGGCGGCATCCTGTTGTGGGCGCGGAACCCGGTCTCGAATCCACGCGGGACCGCGTCGATTCGCGGTTCAAATAGATCCGACTCGTCGGCAAGCTCGCAGCCCCGAGCGATCTCAGAGCAGCACTCCTTTCAGTCGCCGTGTCACAGCAGTCCAGCCTGGTGAAGGCGAGTCACTGCCGCGAGCACGCCACCGCTGCTCAGGAGAGCACCGAGCAAGATCTTAAGTAGGGTTAGCGCCCGCACTGCGCGCTCATGGTCTGTGGTCATGAGCGCCACTGCTGCGGCGACGCCCGCGGCTGCGAGCAGCACCAGCGCGATAAGGGTAACCAACGGCGTCCACATGATCATGTCCTGTTCTCCCGGTCCTCGAGCCCGGACAGTCCGTGCTCGAGGACCAGCCGACCATCCCGGGCCAGGGTCCGGCACGTGCTCCGTCGTGACCCGGACGGCGAGACGGCTGGACGGCACACGCCGGCAGGCTGACCAGCAAGAATGCAGAGTCACCGTTGACGCGAGTACGGAGTCCGGCACTGTCCGATGCGCCTCGCCGGACAGCGACAGGACACGGGAGGGGTGAGCACGGACCGGGCGCAGATCCGCACGCTGCCACAGCTGGCTGCTGCTCCCGATCAGCTGCGCAATGGCCCGGTGGGGACCGGCCCGCATCGCCTACCTGCTCGGTCTCAACCCCTCCACGGTGCACCGGATCCTGACCCGCTACCGGCTACCCCGGCTCACCCACCTGGACCGGGCCACCTCGGCTCCGATCCGCCGCTACGAACACCACGCACCCGGCGATCTGGTGCAACGTGGACATCAAGAAGCTGGGCAACATCCCCGACGGCGGCGGACACAAAGTCCTCGGCCGGGCCGTCGGCCGCCGCAACAGCGGCAACCGTGGCCACGGCTACGCCTACCTGCACAACGCCGTCGACGATCACAGCAGGCTGGCCTACACCGAAATCCATGCCGACGAGACCCGGGAAACCGCGGTTGCGTTCCGCTCCGTCGTTCGGTCAGGAGCCGGACGGATCGTGTCGAGCGCAAGCCCGAACGAGAAGCCGTAGGGCTGATCGAGGTCTCCGGCTGGTGCGTTCCCGGCCTGGTGCCGCGCACCTGCGAGCGCGCCGGCACAACTGTCGAGCTGGGCTATTCTGGGTCCGGCCAGCCACGGCAGGGCGTGATGACGAGGTCGACACCGTCTCGTCGTCTGCTCGACCAGGCCCGCGACCCGCGCTCCGAGGCCGCCAAGCCGAGACAGCCTCGATCGGCTGGTCCGGACTGTCGCTCCTCCTCGCCGGTGCGACTGCACCTTTGCGGCCGGGGCGAGTGGTGTGCTTCAGTTCGGCCCCGACGACCAGTCGGCTCCCTGGGCTCCGAAGGCCGCCGACGAGGACGGCACGGACGGGGTGATGCACTGAGCTGATCTTTACCCGGCTCAGTGCATCACCCCCGTCCAGCTGGCAAGCCCCTGCTCGCACCAGGAACCCGCCGGGCTGCACATCGAGCCCCGCTGGCCGAAATGGTGGGTAGCACCCGCTGAAGGCTTGTGAGGGCGATTCCGGCTCTATGTCGTGCTCGGACCTCCAGCGGGATCGGGCTCATCAGCGCACTGCGGTACCCCATGTTCAGCCGGGTCGAATGCGCGTCCGCCGTCGTATACCGCCCCGTCGAAGCTGGTGCTGCCGCCGAACTCCGCACGGCCAAACTCGACCTCGCCACAGAACTCCGCCTCGCGGAACTCTGCGTCGCCGAACTTCGCCCTGCCGAACCAGGCGGCGCCGCAGAACTTCGCCCTGCCGAACCCGGCGTCGCCGAACATCGCCCCGTCGAACCAGGCGGCGCCGCTGAACTTCGCCTCGCGGAACCAGGCGAGGCCGCTGAAGTTCGCCTCGCCGAACCGGGCTGAGCCGCTGAACTTCGCTCCGTTGAACCGGACTGAGCCGCTGAACTGCGCCCCGTCGAACCAGGGGGTGCCGCTGAACTCCGCCCCGTCGAACACGGTGTCAACGCCGAACCCTGCCCCGACGAATACGGCGTCGCCGCCGAACTTTGCCCTGACGAACCAGGCGCCGCCGCAGAACTCCACCCCGCTGAATCCGGCGTAGCCGCCGAACTCCGCCTCCTCGAACCCGGTGTCGCCGCCGAACTCCGCCTCCTCGAACCCGGTGTCGCCGCTGAACTTCGCCGTCTCGAACGTAGCGGTGCCGGTGAAGGTCGCCCTTCGGAAGGAGGCGGTGGCGACTGTGCAGTTGGCGAGGGAGAAGTCGAGGAGGGTAGCGCCGGTGAGGTCGATGCTGATGCCCGGCCAGAAGTCGGATCGCGGATGATCGGGATCCTCGCCGGGTTGCAGGTGCTGGTGCAGGATGCGTTGAGCGGTGAGACGTACCTCGCGTTCTTGCACCTGGGCTTGCCGGGTACCGCCGTAGGAGGGGCTCGCGGGTACGCGGGAGCGGTCAGCAGATTTCAGCAGGGGCCGGCGCGCACCCAGCCGCCGCGTGCCGGCGGTGTCCGGCGGCGGGGTGAAGGGGCTGCGCAGGTAAGCGCAGATCACGTTGACCACGGTCTGCCGCCGTTTGGGATCGTCGTGTGCAACTTGTTCGAGCGCGTAGAGGCCGCCGTGACGGACCGCGGCCTCGGCGGACCCGAGTTGTTCGACAGCCTTGAGGTACAGCTCGTTCAGCCGCCGCTGGGCGGCATCGCGTTCGGTGGCGGTGGCGACCCGATCCTGGTGCGCCATCGTTGCTGTGTGGACTTCTTGCTGGTGGGCGAGCGTGCGCTCAGTGGAGTCCTGGCGTCGCCAGGACAGGTACAGCGCGACGACGCCGCCGCTGCCCACGCCGATGCTCAGCCCGATTTTGAGCGCGTCCAGCCGCGCGGTCACAAGCTCGGCGCCGTTGAGTCCGCGGGTCGCCGCCCACCACAGCACCACCACCGCGCCCGCCGTCAGCACGGCGATAACGGCCGCGGTCAGCCACATCGTCTTCGGCGAGAGCTCGCGTAACCTGGCTCGCCGCGCCGCCGCTGCGGACAGCGGTGGCGCGAGAACGGCTGGTGCCGACGGCGGTGGCGCAGCGTCGTTGTCGGTCATGTCTATCAGGGTCGCAGTAGACGACCCGGATGTCGCAGACCACCACCATGGTGAACCGCGCGCCAAGGTCGGTCATGCCCGGTGGCGTCGGCGAGGTCGTAGTCGGCGGCGACCCGGTAGACCGTGCTGACGGACACGTCGAACTCGCGCGCGATGGCGCGTTGCGTCGGGGTGGGGGTCCGGCGGATCGCGTCGGCGATCGCGTCGCCGACCTCAGGGAGGAGAGGCGGGCCGGGCACACGGCAATCGTGCGGGGGATGTGTCACTCATCATGCACGGGTGAGGTACCTGTTGATTGCATTCGCAAACTCTTTTACCGCCGCCACCTGCGTGGACAATGCCGCGACGGCACCGATTCGACTTCGGACATATCACAAAGAGATAAATTCGATCATTGGCGTACACACTCCGGCTTCCGATCAGCCATCCTGGCGATGCTCCCCTTGCCACACAGGCGCTAGCCTGACGAGGCAACAGTCACCGTAAGCAACCAAGTGAAGCGCGCTAAATAGGAGAGATAAATAAGGTCGATTGTATCTCGAAGTTAAAACGGCGCCCGAACTGGGCCAACAGTTCAGGCGCCTGAATCAAATTCCCGAGGTCAATTCAGGAGATAGATTCATGAGCCAGCTTAGCAAACCGTCGGATTCGGAGCAGCCGCCCGTACGCCCCACGCACGACTGGCCTCGATTGGTCACCGAGATCGCGAGCAGCCCGGGGGCCCGGCGACACCTGCGAGATCTCGCCCTGATCGCCTCGATCGCGGCCGTACTAATTGCCGCGCTTGCGGCGACCGTACTGATCGTGCACCCGGAAATAGTCACAATGTTCGCCTGAGCGAAGTAGCAGAGGCGGGCCGGCGCGCCGAGAGGGAGAGAGCGCGCCGACCCGCGGACTCGACGCTACCGAGGCCGGTACCGCTCCGCGCGCTCTTCGCGGCCCATCGCGCGAAACAGGCTGATCGACGCCGCGGTCAGGTTGCTGTCGGCGTTCCCGGTGGACATGCGCCAGAGCAGGTCGGCGAGCGACACGCCGGCGTGCTTGTTCATCGCGGTCATGTAGCGGGCGAGGTTCGGCGCCCACATCCCGTGCAGGGTCGCGACGGGCTGGCCGAGGTCCTTGCCGACGAGGACGAGCTCGGGGCCACCGTCGTCGATCTCCCAGAACGGGAGCGCGGCCGCCGTGCGGCGCCACTCCTCGGCGAGCTCGGCGATACAGCGACGGGTCTGCCGGTCGCGCTCGTCGCGCGGTGTGGACATCGGTTCTCCCTGGTGGCGGGTGTGGGGGGGGGGGGGGGGCCCCCCCCCCCCCCCACCCCCCCCCCCAAAACCAGGTGGGAGGAAACCCAAAAGGGGGGGAAAGCCGGCAAGGAAGGAAAGAG
>NZ_JBSGJD010000300.1:0-10525 GCF_053605405.1 Amycolatopsis sp. NPDC003861 | reverse complement strand
TTGTCTTGCGGTCTAAACTCCCCCCCAACCCACCCCCCCCCCGGCCGCGGCAGACCTCAGAGCTTCACCGGGTAGACCGGCTCCGGGATCTCCGGCTTGATCCGGTGCTCGACGAAGATGCCGTGCCACAGCATGAACACGATCAGCGCCCACAGCTGGCGGCTGCGGTCGAGCTGGCCCGCCTTGTGCTCCTCCAGCAGCGCCAGGATCGCCTTCTTGTCCAACAGCTCCTCGGTCTTCGAGTCGCTGATGATGCCCTTCGCCCAGTCGTACATCTCGTTGCGCAGCCACAGCCGGATCGGGACCGGGAAGCCGAGCTTGCGGCGGTTCAGCACGTGCGCCGGGATGATCTTCGCCAGGGCCTGGCGCAGCGCGTACTTCGTCGTGCCGTGCGCCAGTTTCTGATCGAGGGGGATCGACGCCGCGACCTTGAACACCTCGGCGTCCAGGAACGGCACCCGCAGTTCCAGCGAGTTCGCCATCGTCACCTTGTCGGCCTTGACCAGGATGTCGCCGCGCAGCCACGTGTAGAGGTCCACGTGCTGCATGCGGGCCACCGGGTCCCAGCCGCGCGAGACGTCGTACCAGGGCGCCGTGACGTCCTTGAAGCCCACGCCCTCCTGGTAGGTCTTCAACACGTTCCGCAGCTGGTCGTCGCGGAAGTTGCGGGCGTTGCCGTAGTAGCGGTCCTCCAGCGGGAGCGCGCCGCGGCGCAGGAGGTCCTTGCCGCGGGTGCCCTCGGGGATCTTCGTCGACACCTTGCCGATGAGCTTCCGCATGCCGCCCGGGATCTTCTCGAACGGCGCCAGCGAGATCGGCTCGTTGTAGATCGTGTAGCCGCCGAACAGCTCGTCCGCGCCCTCGCCCGAGAGCACCGCCTTGACGTGCTTGCGGGCCTCGCGGGCGATGAACCACAGCGGGACCAGCGCCGGGTCGGCCACCGGGTCGTCGAGGTACCAGACGATGAGCGGCAGCACCTCCATCATCTCGTCCGCCGACACCGTCCGGACCACGTGCTTCACGCCGATCGCGGCGGCCGACTCGGCGGCGACGTCGACCTCGGAGTAGCCCTCGCGCTCGAAGCCGGTGGTGAACGCGATCAGGTTCGGGTTGTGCTCCTTGGCCAGCGTGGCGGTGGCCGTGGAGTCGATGCCGCCCGAGAGGAACGCGCCGACCGTGACGTCCGGGTCGGAGATCATGTGCTTGCCGACCGAGTCGCGCATCACATCGGCGATGCGCTGGTACAGCTCTTCGGCCTCGGCGGGGGAGTTGACCGGCTTGGCGCTGAACTGCGGGTGGAAGTAGCGGGTGAACTTCACCTCACCGCCGGGCACCACGTCGAACGACGTCCCGGACTCGACGCGCCGGATCGCCGTGTGCAGCGACTCGGGCTCGGGCACGTACTGCAGCACCAGGTAGTGCTGCAGGGCCTTGCGGTCCAGTTCCTGCGCGACGCCGAGGACGTCCGACAGCTCCAGCAGGCTCTTCTTCTCGCTGGAGAACGCCACGCCGTCGGGGCCGGCCGAGTAGAACAGCGGCTTGATGCCGAACGGGTCGCGCGCGCCGAAGACCCGCTTCTCCTGCGAGTCCCAGATCATGAAGGCGAACATGCCGCGCAGGCGCTTCACCCAGTCCGCGCCGAGGTAGTGGAAGCCGGCGACGATGGCCTCGCCGTCACCCTCGGTCTCGAACTTCGCGCCGTGTTTCTCGGCGAGCTCCGCCCGCAGCTCCTGGTAGTTGTAAATCTCGCCGTTGAAGTTCATGGTGTAGCGGCCCGGTGCCTCGGGCGGGCCCCAGACCAGCGGCTGGTGCGCGTGCTCGACGTCGATGAAGGCGAGCCGGTTGAAGCCGTAGACGACCTCGGCGTCGGCCCAGGTGTCCTGCTCGTCGGGGCCGCGGTGGCGCTGGCAGCGCATGGCCGCCCCGACGGCGTCACGCGCGTTCGCCGCGCCGGTCTCGGTCGCGCAGATCAGTCCAAGCAGGCCGCACACGGGTACTCACACACCTTCAGGGTCTTCACCGGGCTGGGGGAAGGCCCCAGTATGCCGGGGTGGTCGTGGCGAGTACCACGCGCGTCGATGGTTACCCCTTGGTCAGCAGGATGGGCCAACTCGGCTAGAGTCCGGCTGTCACAAAGATCGGTCGTAGGAGGCTCTGGGTGAAAGGGCGAGGCGCAGTGGGACAACCCGAGCGCACCCTGGGGAAGCGGACCGTGCGCGTCGCCGCGCTGGCCGTGCTGGTCGCGCTGACCGCGACGGGCTGCTCCGGCGACGAGATCCTGCGGTTCGGCTGGCCGGTCGGTGTCACCGAGCAGGCGAACCAGATGCGGACGCTCTGGACCTGGACCGTGGTCGCCGCGCTGGTCGTCGGCGTCATCGTGTGGGCGCTGATCTTCTGGACCGCGACGTTCCACCGCAAGAAGAAGACCGCCGACGGCGAGCCGGAGGAGCTGCCCCGGCAGTTCCAGTACAACATCCCGCTCGAGCTGTTCACGGTCGTCGTCCCGACGATCATGGTCTGCGTCCTGTTCTTCTTCACCGCGACGACGGAGTCGAAGGTCCTGGACAAGATCCCGAACCCGGACGTCAAGGTCCAGGTCGTGGCCTTCCAGTGGAACTGGGAGTTCAAGTACGAGGACGACAACGCGAAGAAGGCGGACGGCCAGCAGGTCAGCACCGTCGGCTCGTCCGGCGAGATCCCGCTGCTGGTGCTCCCGGTCGGCAAGACCATCCAGTACGACCTGGTCTCCACCGACGTCATCCACTCCTTCTGGGTGCCGGAGTTCCACTTCAAGCGGGACGTCATGCCGAACCCGGAGAAGAACAACCAGGACAGCTCCTTCCAGAACAAGATCGACCGCGAAGGTTCCTTCGTCGGCCGGTGCGCGGAGCTGTGCGGCACCTACCACTCGGTGATGAACTTCGAGGTCCGCGCGCTGTCGGCGGACAAGTACGACCAGTACATCGCGCTGCGCAAGCAGACGAACCCGGCGACGGGCCAGTCGTTCACGGCGGCCGAGGCGCTGGCGAAGATGAACTGCGGCGAGCTGTGCACCCCGCACGCGGTCACCACCCAGCCGTTCAACACCGACCGCACCGCGCGGACCGCGTCGAACTGACGCCGCACGCACACAAGGAGTAGGAAAAGACCATGAAGGTCGAAGCCCGCATCTTCTTCATCGTGGCGATCTTCGCCGTGTTCATGGCGGCCGTGTACTGGGTGTGGACCGCGCTGGCCGCGACCCACGGCGCCGAGCCGGTCGGCATCGTCGCGCTGTTCCTCACCGGTGGTCTCGCGTTCCTGGCCGGCAGCTACATGCAGTTCGTCGCCCGCCGCATCGAGCCGCGCCCGGAGGACCGCGAGGACGCCGAAATCAGCGACGGCGCGGGCGAGCTGGGCTTCTTCAGCCCGGGCAGCTACTGGCCGATCGGCATGGCGGCCACCGCGGCGCTCGCAGCCGTGGCGCTGGCGTTCTTCCACATCTGGCTGCTGGTCATCGCCCTGGTCGCGCTGCTCATCACGATCGGCGGCCTGGTGTTCGAGTACCACACCGGCCCGTCGCACGACTGAGCCTCACCGAAGCCGGCCGCCACGCTTCCGAGCGTGGCGGCCGGTTTTGTTTTTCAGCCGCGGAACGCCGTCCGGTACGACGACGGGCTCGTGCCCCGCAGCCGGCTGAACTGGTGCCGCAGCGCCGCCGCCGACGCATAGCCGCACGCCGCCGCGATGTCCTCCACCGACAGCCCGCCCTCCTCCAGCAGGGCCTGGGCCCGGTCCAGGCGGCGCTCGGTCAGCCAGCGGTGCGGTGTCGTGCCCGTCGCGGCCGAGAAGCGGCGCAGGAACGTCCGCTCGCCCAGGCCGCTGCGGCGGGCCAGCTCCGCCACCGTGAACGGCTGGTCCAGCCGCCGCTCGACCCACTCCAGGGCCTCCGCGACCACGGCGTCGTCGCCCGCCGCCGTCGCCGGGACCGGCGCCTGGACGAACTGGGCCTGACCGCCCGCGCGGTGCGGGGCCGCCACCATCCGCCGGGCCAGCGTCGTGGCCGCCGCGACACCGCGCAGCCGGCGGACCAGGTGCAGGCACAGGTCGACCGCCGCGACCGTGCCTGCGCTGGTCAGGATCCCGCCGTCGTCGGCGTACAGCGCCTGCGGGTCCACTTCGGCCGCCGGGAACCGCTGCCGGAACTCCGCCTCGTACACCCAGTGGACCGTGCAGCGGCGGCCGTCCAGCAAGCCCGCGTAACCCAGCGAGAACACGCCCGCGCAGAACCCCGCCACCCACGCTCCGCGCCCGGCGGCGTCGCGCAGGACGTCCAGCACCGGCTCCGGCGGTGGCGCGGTCCGCGGCGCG
Organism: Amycolatopsis sp. NPDC003861; assembly: GCF_053605405.1. Taxonomy (NCBI): domain Bacteria; kingdom Bacillati; phylum Actinomycetota; class Actinomycetes; order Pseudonocardiales; family Pseudonocardiaceae; genus Amycolatopsis; species Amycolatopsis sp. NPDC003861. The sequence continues at coordinate 6,175 of NZ_JBSGJD010000300.1, read as the reverse complement.
CACGTCGGCACGATCAGCAGGTCCGCCGACGCCGCGAAGTCCAGGTCCCGCAGGCCGGCCAGCCCGAAGCCGGACCAGCTCTCGACCGCGGTCCCGCCCGGCGAGCAGACGGCGAAGTCCCAGCCCTCGATGCCGTCGGCGCTGCGGTCGGTGCCGAACACCTCGCACGCGACGCCCAGTTCGAACGGCGAAACGCGGTCGGCGAGCACCACCGCGACCCGGTTGACGTCCATGTCGGCCAGTGTGTCACAAGTTTTGCGGCCGTTGTCATCTCTGACACTGGTTGCGCCGGCCGATCCGGACGAACCTGGTCGGCATGACGAACTCCGAAACCCGCCCGCTGCTCCAGTGGTCCGCGGCGATGGCGATGTCCGGCACGATCGGCGCCGTCGTCCTCGAGAGCGGCGCGGCCGCCCCCGCCGTGGCCTTCGCCCGCTGCTTCGTCGGCGGCGCCCTGCTCGTGCTCTGGTGCCTCTCCCGCGGCTGGCTGCAGGCCTGGCGGCCGTCCCGCCGCGACCTCGGCCTCGCCGTGCTGGGCGGGCTGTTCCTGGTCGGCAACTGGGTGCTGCTGTTCGCCTCGTACGCGCTGTCGTCGATCTCGGTCAGCACGGTCGTCTACCACACCCAGCCGCTGATCCTGGTCGGCCTGGCCGCGGCGTTCCTCGGCGAGAAGGTCGCCAAGAGCCACCTGGCCCGGGCCGGCATCGCGTTCGGGGGCGTGGCGGTGATCTCGCTGTCCGCCCACGGTGAGGACGGCAAGCCGGTGCAGCTGGCCGGCATCGGCCTCGCCCTCGGCGCGGCCGTGCTGTACGCGGGAGCGTCCTTCGTGGCGAAGCAGCTGAAGCACATCCGCCCGCACCTCCTGGCCGCCGTGCAGACGACGGTGGGCGCGCTGGTGCTGGCACCCCTGCTGCTGGTCACGCCGCTGCCCACGACGACCTCGGGGCTGCTGTGGCTGGTCCTGCTCGGGACCGTCCACACGGCGCTGATGTACGTGCTGATGTACGCGAGCATCGGCAAGCTGCCGACCACGACGGTGGCGCTGCTGTCCTACCTGTACCCGGTGGTGGCGGTGCTGGTGGACATCCTGTTCTACGGCCACCGCCCGAGCTGGCCGGAGGCGTTGGGCATGCTCGCGGTCCTGGCGGCCGCTCTGGCACCCCAGCGCGGCCGCAAGCCCGCCCCGCAGCCGGCTCCGGCCCCGGAAACCCGCGGGGAACCGGCCTGCCGATCGTGACCGGACCCGTCACCCCCGTGATCGGGCCCGTAACCCACGTGATCGAGGCCGTAACCAACGTGGTTGGGGCCGTAACTGACGTGATTGGGGCCGGAACTCACGAGTCCGGCCCCAATCACGCGAGTTCCGGCTCCAGTCACGCGAGATCTGGCCCCAATCACGCGAGTTCCGGCTTGGAGCACGCGGGTCGCGGGTCAGGTGAAGGCGATCCAGCGGTCCAGCAGCGCGGCCGCGGCGCCGGAATCGATGGCCTCGGCCGCCCGAGTCAGACCGGCCCGCAGGTCGTCCTCCAGCGAGTCCGAGAAGCCCGTGAAGGCCGCCAGCGCCGCCGCGGCGTTGATCAGGACGGCGTCGCGGACCGGGCCCGGCTTGCCGCCCACCAGGTCGCGGACCACCGCCGCGTTCGCCGCCGCGTCGCCGCCGCGCAGGTCCTCCGCCGTCGCGCGGGCGATGCCCACCGCTGCCGGGTCGAAGCTGCGTTCGGTGACCTCGCCGTCCGAAACCACCCACACGGTCGACGTCGTCGTCGTGGTGATCTCGTCGAGGCCGTCGTCGCCGCGGACCACCAGGGCCCGGGTGCCGCGGCGGGCGAACGTCTCCGCCAGCACCCGGGTCTTGTCCGGGTACGCGCAGCCGATCAGCGCCGCGCCCGGCTGGGCCGGGTTGGTCAGCGGGCCGAGCAGGTTGAACGTCGTCGGGATGCCCAGCTCGCTGCGCACCGGGCCGGCGTGGCGCAGCGCCGGGTGGAACGCCGACGCCAGGAAGAACCCGATGCCGACCTCGTCGAGGCTGCGCCGGACGTCCTCCGGCGGCAAGCTGATCGTCACGCCGAGCGCTTCGAGGACGTCCGCCGCGCCGGACTTCGACGACGCGCTGCGGTTGCCGTGCTTGGCCACCGGCGCGCCGGCCGCCGCCGTGACGATCGTCGCCATCGTCGAGATGTTCACCGAGTTGGAGCCGTCGCCCCCGGTGCCGACGATGTCGACCGCCGGGCCGTCCAGCTCGACCCGCTTGGCGTGCGCCAGCATCGTGGCCGCCATGCCGGCGATCTCCTCGGGCGTCTCGCCCTTGGCGCGCAGCGCGACCGCGAACCCGGCGATCCGGGCCGGGCTCGCCGCGCCGCTCATGATCTGGTCCATCGCCCACGCCGTGTCCTCCGCGGAGAGGTCGACGCCGGCGATGAGCTGCTTGAGCAGGGGTGGCCAGGTGCGGGGGACCGGGGTGGTCACCGGGCTCAGCCGTTCACGACGGGGACCCGTCGCGCGCGCAGCACGTCGGCGACGGTCTCCGCGGCGGTCAGCGGGTCCAGCGGGTGCACCAGCACGGCGTCCGCCTGCGACCAGGTGGCCAGCCACCGGTCGTCCTTGCGCCGCACGGCCACCACGATCGGGGGGCAGTCGGTGATTTCACTCTTCAGCTGCCGGCAGAGGCCGATGCCGCCGGTCGGCTGCGCCTCGCCGTCGAGGATCGCCAGGTCGACGTTCCCCGCGTCCACCTCGGACAGCACGTCCGCGATGCCGGCCGCCTCGACGTAGTCCACGCGCGCCAAGTCCGCGGCGGGCCGGCGGCCGACCGCGTTCACGATCGCCTCGCGCACCTCCGGCTTGTGGCTGAACACCAGGACCCGCATCGACCGCTCGCCCATCAGGCACGCCTCCATACTCGTCACCGCACGTCTCCCGCGATCGTATCGGCCGAGACCGACATCACGCGGTCGGCTCCGGCTGTTGCGCGTCCCAGCCGAGCGCGTCGCCGCCCAATCGTTGCGCGAGACCGGCCATCCGGGACCTCTCCTGTGCGCAATGCAGGGCGTCGAGCACCTGGACGCGCACCGCGAGCACCCTCGTCAGCTCCCCGGAAGAGGTGGGTTCCCGCAGCTCATAGCCGTCCTGGGCGAGGATCGACGCCGCCTCTTCGAGCCGGTCCGGCGGCAGCAGCAGGTGGTGCCGCAGAACGGCCGGTGCCGTGCTGACCCAGGCGGGTGAACCGGCGAGCACGGCGGAGTCCGCGACGGCCGGGTCGAAGGCCTCGGCGACGATCTTCAGCCCCGGCGCGCCGGCCGTCAGACCGGCGGTTTCCCGCTTCTTGACCAGGTCAAGCAGGCGGTCGAGTAAACCCATGAGTAGCTCTCACCTTCCCGGGCATCCGGTGTGATCGGTTACGCAGACGGCTCGCCGTGGACCCACCCGGCGGAGCGGCGGTGCGAGAGGACATAATGCGACGCGTGACAACGGCAGCTCCCACCATCAGTCAGCGGGTCCACTCGCTGAACCGGCCGAACATGGTCAGTGTCGGCACCATCGTGTGGCTTTCCAGCGAGCTGATGTTCTTCGCCGGACTGTTCGCGATGTTCTTCACCGTCAAGGCGCAGAACTCGTCCGGCCAGTGGCCGCCGCCGCTGCACGGCGAGGAGTTCCACCTCAACGTGGCGTACGCGATCCCGTTCACGGTGATCCTCGTGCTGTCGTCGCTGACCTGCCAGTTCGGCGTGTTCGCGGCCGAGCGCGGTGACGTCTACGGGCTGCGCCGCTGGTACATCATCACGTTGATCATGGGCGCGATCTTCGTCGGCGGCCAGGCCAACGAGTACCACAACCTGGTCGAAGAGGGGATGACGATCCCGTCCGGCCCGTTCGGCACGGTCTTCTACCTCGCCACCGGGTTCCACGGCCTGCACGTCATCGGCGGGCTCGTCGCCTTCGTGTACCTGCTCATCCGCACGAAACTGAGCAAGTTCACGCCCGCCCAGGCCACGTCGGCGATCGTCGTGTCCTACTACTGGCACTTCGTCGACATCGTGTGGGTCGGCCTCTTCGGTGTGATCTACCTCCTTCCGTAGGTCCTCACCCAGCCGCCACCACCTTCACCATCGGCCTGAACTGACAGCAAGGGTTGCCGCAAGATGACCACCAGCACGAAATCCTCGGAGCGCCGCTACCGCGCGCGGTCGAAGCTGCGGAGGCGGTTCGCCGGCCTGCTCGCGCTCGGCATCGCGCTGGTGGGTGCCGGCGCCGGCTACGCCCTGCTCGTGCCGGAGCCGCAGACCGCGCAGGCCCAGGGCACGCCGGCGCAGCTGCGCCTCGGCGAGCAGGTCTACAACAACACCTGCATCGCCTGCCACGGTGCGAACCTCGAGGGCGTGCAGGACCGCGGGCCGAGCCTGATCGGCATCGGCGACGCCGCGGTGTACTTCCAGACTTCTTCGGGCCGCATGCCCGCCGCGCGCCAGGAGGCGCAGGTCGAGCGGAAGCCGCCGAAGCTGACCGAGGCCGAGATCGACGCGGTCGGCGCCTACATCCAGGCGCACGGCGGCGGTGTCCAGCGGCCCGCCGAGAAGGGCGAGGCCCTGCGCGGCGACGACCCGGCCCGCGGTGGCGAGCTGTTCCGCCTCAACTGCGCGTCGTGCCACAACTTCACCGGCCGCGGCGGTGCGCTGTCCGCCGGCAAGTACGCGCCGAACCTGGACCCGGCCAGCGAAGAGCAGATCTACACGGCCATGCTCACCGGCCCGCAGAACATGCCGAAGTTCTCCGACCGGCAGCTGTCGCCGGAGGAGAAGAAGGACATCGTCGCCTACGTGAAGTCGGTGTCGGACGGCAACAATGACCCGGGTGGTAACGGCCTCGGCGGGGTCGGCCCCGCTTCGGAGGGCGTCATCGCCTTTATCGTCGGGATCGCCGCGCTGATCGGCGTGACGTTGTGGATTGGATCGAAGGCATGAGTGCCGAGGGGCCGAAGCCGCCGTCGGAGGCGGAACTGGCTGAGATGGACCGGGACCAGCTGGTCAAGCTGGGCGGGGCGCTCGACGGCGTCGAGATCGTCGAGTACCCGACCCCGTGGCCCGTGGAGGGCACCCGGGCGGAGCGGCGCGCCGAGCGCCTGGTCGCGTTCTGGTTCGGCCTGTCCGCGCTGGCCGGCATCGGGTTCGTCGTCTCGCTGATCTGGTGGCCGTGGCAGTACGAGGCGCCGGACAACGAGAGCGCCCACTTCTGGTACAGCCTCTACACCCCGATGCTCGGCCTCACGCTCGGCCTGGCCATCCTCGGCCTGGGCATCGGCGTGATCCTGTACACGAAGAAGTTCGTGCCCGCCGAGGTCGCGGTGCAGCAGCGCAGCGACGCCGGCGGCGAAGGGTCGGCCGAGGTCGACCGCGCGACGATCCTCGCGCACCTGGCCGACGCCGGGAACCGCAGCACCATCGCCCGCCGCTCGCTGATCAAGCGCTCGGCGATCGCCGGTGCGGGTGCGCTCGGCCTCGCGGCCGCGGCGCTGCCCGTCGCGTCCTTCATCAAGAACCCGTGGAAGGACAGCGAGTCCCGCGACTCCCTGTGGCACACCGGCTGGCAGCCGAACTTCCCCGGCGAGAAGGTCTACATGCGCCGCGCCACCGGCAAGCCGGTCGAGGTGGAGCACGGCAAGGAGACCGAGATCTCCCTGGTCAAGGCCGAGGACCTCGACGCCGGCGCGATGGAGACGGTCTTCCCGTTCCGCGAGTCCGAGCGCAACGACGCCGAGGCGCTGGCCAAGGCGCTGACCCGGGTCGACAACCCGGTCATGCTGATCCGCCTGCGCCCGACCGACGCCGCCAAGGTGGTCAAGCGGGCCGGCCAGGAGGACTTCAACTTCGGCGACTACTACGCGTACACGAAGATCTGCAGCCACGTCGGCTGCCCGACCTCCCTGTACGAGCAGCGGACCAACCGCATCCTGTGCCCGTGCCACCAGTCGCAGTTCGACGCCCTCCACTACGCCAAGCCGATCTTCGGCCCGGCGACCCGGCCGCTGGCCCAGCTACCGATCACGGTGGACGAAGAGGGATACTTGATCGCGCGAGGCGACTTCATCGAGGCCATCGGTCCGGCCTTTTGGGAGCGTAAGTCATGAGTTCACTCACCACGCCGACCAAGGGGTCGAGCCCGGTGGAGAAGGCGCTGGGCG
>NZ_JBSGJD010000299.1:0-10584 GCF_053605405.1 Amycolatopsis sp. NPDC003861 | reverse complement strand
CGCCGGCCGTGCCACCACGGCCGGACCACGTCCACCAGGGATCTCCGCTGACGATCAGCCGAGCGTCCAAAGTGTACGGCCGAAAAGGACACCGCGTCGAAGCGGTGCGGGAGGCCTCCCTGGAAATCCCACCCGGGGAGTTCTTCGGCCTGGTCGGCGAGTCCGGCTCCGGCAAGTCGACCCTCGGCCGGGTGGTGACGGCGCTCGAACCGCCGACTTCGGGAACCGTCACCTTCGGTTCCCACGGAATCGACTCCGCCGGGCTCACCGGGGGCGAACGGGCGTTCCGCCGCCGCGTCCAGCTCATCTTCCAGGACCCGCAGAGCTCGCTGGACCCCCGCCACACCGCCGCGCGGATCATCGCCGAGCCGCTGAAGGAGCTGACCCCGCTGCGCGGCGCCGAACTGGACCGCCGGGTCGCTGACCTGATCGACGAGGTCGGGCTGCCGAAGGACACCGCGGGAAAGCTGCCGTCGCAGCTGTCCGGCGGGCAGCGGCAGCGCGTCTCCATCGCGCGGGCGATCGCCGCCGGGCCCGAGCTGATCGTCGCCGACGAGCCGACGTCGGCCCTCGACGTGTCGGTGCAGGGCCAGGTGATGAACCTGCTGCTGGACCTGCGCCGCACCCGCACGCTCAGCCTGCTGTTCATCACCCACAACCTCAGCCTCGTGCTCTCGGTGGCCGACCGCGTCGGCGTGATGTACCGCGGCGAGCTGATCGAAACCGGGACACCCGACGAAATCCGCCTCTCCCCGCAGCACGGCTACACCCGGCGGCTGCTCGCCGCCAACCCCGACCTGCCCGCCCTCCCCCACACAGGATCGACGCGCCCATGAAGAGAACTCCCCTGCTCGCCGCCCTCATCGCCGCGGCCACCCTGCTCGCCGGCTGCATGGGCAGCGCCGGCACCACGCCGGCCGCCGACGGGCCGCCGGTCCGCGGCGGCAACCTCACCGTCGCCGTGCCCACCGATCCGCAGTCGCTCGACATGGTCGCCAACCCCGGCCAGGTGACCGCGCAGATCGGCAACATGATGTACGAGAAGCTGTTCGAGGTCGACCAGCACTTCGTCGCCCGGCCGATGCTCGTCGACACCTACACGATCAGCCCCGACCGGCTCGCCTACAGCTTCAAGCTGCGCCAGGGTGTCACGTTCCAGGACGGCAACCCGCTGACCGCGAACGACGTCGTCGCGAGCCTGCAGCGCTGGCAGAAGAGCCACCGCACCGGGCAGCTCGTCGCGCCGGACATCGCCGCCGTCACCGCGCCCGACCAGGCGACGGTGGCCATCGACCTCAAGCGGCCGCGCTACCCGCTGATCGACGAGCTGGCCGGCGCGGGCACCGAGATCTACGAGGCGAAGAACCTCTCCGGCCTGCCCGCCACCGGGTTCGGCCAGGACAAGGCGATCGGCACCGGCCCGTACCGGCTGAAGAGCTGGGACATCGGCCAGCAGCTGGTGCTGCAACGCTACGACGGCTACCGGTCGCGGTCCGAAGAGGACTGGGGCGGCCAGGCCGGCGCCAAGCACGCCTACCTCGACACCGTCACCTACAAGGTCGTCGGCGACCAGGATGCGCTGATCAACGGCCTGCAGACGGGCCAGTGGGACCACGCGATGCCGGCCAACGACCAGTACGAGCAGCTCAAGGCCAACCCGAACCTGGTGGTGCACAACCTCCCCGGCGGCAACGAGAACGTCGTCATCCCCAACTTCAACCCCGGCTCGAAGTTCGCCGACCCCCGGGCCCGCCAGGCGCTGAACCTGCTGCTCGACAAGCCGGCCATCAACGCGGCGACCGGCGGCAGCACGGACCTGACCATCGAGACCGGCGCGTTCGCCTCGCCGGACAACAAGGCGTCCTACTCGACCGCCGGTGAGTCCGTCTACCGGGAACACGACCCGGCCCGCGCGAAGCAGCTGCTCGCCGACGCCGGCATCACCACCGGGGCGACGATCCACATCGTCACCACGAACTCCTACCCCGAGTTCGGCAAGTGGGCCGTGCTCATCCAGGACGCGCTCGGCAAGATCGGGCTGCAGACCAAGATCGACACCTTCGACTTCGCCACCATGCTCGGCACCCTGACCAAGGACCCGGGCGGCTGGGACATCACGACGCTGTTCTTCGACTCGTCGCTGACCTCGCCCGCCCAGATGCCCGCGCTCACCCTCGGCACGCTGAACGGCTCGTCGTCGCCGGAGCTCGACGGGCTGTTGGCCGAGTTCAACGCCTCGGCCTCCCCCGAGCAGGCCAAGGCCGTGATCGACAAGCTGCAGGCGTTCACCTGGAAGCAGCTGTCGGTGATCACGTTGAGCCAGTCGAAGCTCTGGGCGGCCTACACGCCGCGGCTCAAGGGCTACGGCGACTTCTACCGGGTGTTCTGGAACTCCTGGCTGGCCGCATGACCGGGGTGCTGCTGCGCCGGCTGCGCGACCTGGTGATCATCCTGGTCATCGTCGGCACCATGATGTTCTTCGTCATCCGGCTGATCCCGGGCGATCCGGCCCAGGCCATCCTCGGCCCGACCGCGCGCCCGGCCGACGTCGCCGCGCTGCGCACCAGCCTGGGCCTCGACGGCTCGCTCTGGCAGCAGTACCTGAACTGGGCCGGGCACGTGCTGCACGGCGACTTCGGTACGTCGATCACCTACCACCAGCCGGTGCTCGACGTCGTCGCCGCGCACATCGTGCCGACGCTGACGCTGGCCGTGCTGTCGACGATCATCAGCTTCGTCCTGGCGGTGGCGATCACGGCGTGGCAGGCGGTGTCGCCGCACAACCTCGTGGCCCGCGCGCTCGACCGGCTGTCCTCGCTCGGGATGGCGATGCCGGACTTCTGGATCTCGCTGGTGCTGGTGCTGGTGTTCTCGGTGACGCTGCGGTGGTTCCCGTCCAGCGGCTACCACGACCTGCTCACCGACCCGGTGGCCGCGGTGCCGGCCCTGGTGCTGCCGGTGACCGTGCTCGTCATCGGGCAGACGGCGCTGTTCGTGCTCACCCTGCGCGAGAGCGTGCTGGGCGAGCTGCCGCTGGCCTACCTGCGGACCGCCCGCGTCAAGGGCCTGCCGGAGCGGCGGGTCATGCTGAAGCACGTCCTGCCGAACGCGCTGATGCCGCTGGTGACGCAGCTGGGCAGCAACTTCGCCATGCTCGTCGGCGGCATCGTGATCATCGAGTCGATCTTCGTGGTGCCCGGCCTCGGGCACCTGCTGATGGGGGCGGTGTCCACCCGCGACTTCCCGCTCATCCAGGGCGTGACGTTGTTCGTCGCGGTGCTGTTCGTGGTGGTCAACCTGCTGGTCGACCTCTCGTACGCGCTGCTCGACCCGAAGGTGCGTGTCGCATGAGCCTCGCCGTCGCCGAACCCGCCACGCCGGTGGACGCTCCCCCGCCGGGGCGCGCGTCCCGGGTGTTCCGGCGCAACCGGACCCTCGTCGTGTGCTCGGTCCTGCTCGGCCTGATCGTGCTGGCCGTGGTCGTGCTGCCGTTCTTCCTGCCGAGTGCCGGCGCGACCGATCCGGTGCACCGCCTGCTGCCGCCTTCGGGCGCGCATCCGCTCGGCACCGACTCGTTCGGCCGGGACGTGCTGGCCCGGCTGGTGTCCGGCGGGCGCGCTTCGCTGGGGCTGTCGGCGCTGATCACGCTCTGCGCGGCCTTCTCCGGCATGGTGATCGGCCTGGTCAGCGGCTTCTACCGGGCCGCCGACGCGGTGCTGATGCGGCTGATGGACGCGTGGATGTCGTTCCCCGCGATCATCCTGGCGATGGCACTGGCCATCGCGCTCGGCGCGAGCATCTGGACCGAGCTGATCGCGCTGACGGTGATCTTCACGCCGTTCACCGCCCGGGTGATCCGCAGCCGCGTGCTGGGCATCGCCGGGCGGCAGTACATCGGCGCCGCCCGCGTGTCCGGGATGAGCCGCGGCAAGATCCTGCTGGTGCACGTGTTCCCCAACGTGCTGCCGCTGGCACTGGTCCAGGTGGTGATCCTGGCCGCGGCCGCGATGCTCGTCGACGGCGCCATGAGCTTCCTCGGCCTCGGCATCGCCCCGCCCACGCCGACCTGGGGCAACATGATCGCCGAGGGCCGGTCGTACCTGGTCACTGCGCCGTGGCTGGTCGTCGTGCCCGGCGTGACGATCATGGTCTGCGTGCTGCTGCTCAACCTCATCGGCTCCGCGCTGCGGATCGCCGTCGACACCCGTGCCCGGACGCTCGGCGAGCTGCAGCGCCTGCGCCGGGCTTCGTGAGAAAGGACCTCCTTGACGCTCACCTCCCTCGCCGTACGCCGGTTCACCCCGGACGGGCCGGCCGCCGGGCCGCCGGTGCTGCTGCTGCACGGTTTCGCCTCGGACGGGCCCACGGACTGGATCAGCACGGGCTGGCCGTCGGCGCTCACCGCCGCGGGCCGTCCGGTGCTGGTGCCCGACCTGCCCGGCCACGGCTCCAGCCCGGCGCTCGCCGACGTCACGCCGAAGGCGATCGCCGGGGAACTCGCTCTCGCGGCCGGCCGAGTGTCCGAAGTGGACGTCGTCGGCTACTCGCTCGGTGCGCGGCTGGCGTGGGAGCTGCCCGCGGTGCTGCCGGTCCGGCGGCTGGTGCTGGGCGGGCTCAGCCCGCACGAGCCGTTCGCCGCGGTCGACGTCGAGGCCGCGCGGGCCTTCGCCGGCGGCGGGCGGCTGCCGGCCGACCCACTGACGGCGGCGATCGCCCGGATGATCACCGCGCCCGGCCGCGACCCGGACGCCCTCGCCCGGTGCATCGAAGGCCTCCGGCGGGAGCCGTTCACGCCGCGGGCCGGGACGGTCACCGTGCCGACCCGGTTCGTCGCGGGCCGGGACGACCCGGTAAGCCACGGCATCGAAACCCTCGTCCCCCTGGTGCCGGGCAGCGACCTCCTGACGGTGCCCGGCGACCACGGCGGCGCCCTGCGCGGCGCCCCCTTCCGCACCGCCGCCCTCACTTTCGTCACCACCCCCTGACCGCCTCGTGAGTGGTAAGGCGGGTTAGAACCCGCCTTACCACTCACGAGCGTTCACCAGGAGCCGTCGGGGTTGACGGCTTGGTCGAGGCGGAGGTGGTCGAGGGCCTCGCGGATTTCCGGGCCGTGCTCGCGGGCCAGGAGCAGCGCGCCGAGGTTGTCGGTCAGCTGTTCGGTGCGGGTGACTCCGAACAGGACGTTCGCCACCGGTTCGTACGCCAGGCAGAAGGCCAGCGCGAGCTGGGCGGGGGTGGCGCCGAAGTCCGCCGCGACGCGGCCGACCTCCGCGGACGCGGCCACGATGGCCGAGCGGATCCCGCCGACGTCCGCGCCGATCTTCCGGCTCGGGGAAGCATTGCCCAGCAGCACTCCGCCTTCGAAGACGTCGGACGCCTGCAGCGCCAGCCGCCCGCTCGCGAAGTGCTTGCGGTAGGGCTCGCCTTCGGCCATCGAGCGACGCGCGATCGAGTACTTGAGCTGGGCGAATTCCGGCGCCGGGAGACCTTCGCGATCCGCGAACCCCAGTGCCGCGTCCAGGTCCGCGGCGAGCCAGTTGTTGACGCCCCAGCCGCCGATCCGCCCGGCCCGGATCTGCTCCGCGACCTCGGTGACGACCCGCGGGACGTCCGGGCGCTCCCGGTAGTCCCCGACGACGACCAGGTCCGCGTACTCCGTGCCGATCCGGCCCAGCGAAGTCTCGAGCTGCTCGGCGAAGCCGCTGCGCGGGTAGTCCCAAAGCCAGAGTTTCCCGCACAGCACGTAGTCCTCGCGCGCGATCCCGGCCTTCCGCACGGCCTCGCCGAAGAGGATGTCCGTGCGCGAGTTCTCCGCGTGCGGGCCGAAGTCGTAGTGGGCGACGTCGAACAGCGTGACGCCGGCTTCGACGGCCGTCCGGAGCAGCCGGACGGCGTCGTCGAACGCCATCCGGTCCCAGGTGTTCCACGAGCCGAGGCCGAAGGCCGATCTTCCGAGCACGGGTTTTTTCCTTTCGCCGCAGCACATCTTTCATCTACGATTGTAGAATGAAAACACGGGTTGTGGTGGTCACCGGCGGCGCGAGCGGCATCGGCCGCGGGGTCGCCGAAGGATTTCTCGCCGCAGGCGACCGGGTGGTCCTGGCCGATGTGGACGCCCGGGCCGCGCACGACGCCGGTCGCGAAATCGGCGCCGGGCACGTCGAGCTCGACATCGCGGATCCCGCGTCGGTCGAGGCGGCGGCCGCCCGGGTGGCGGACCGGTTCGGGCCGGTGGACGTGCTGGTCAACAACGCCGGGCTGGCCGGGGGCGGTGGCCCGCTGACCGGCCTGGACCTCGCGGTGTTCGACCGGTGTCTGCACGTGAACTTCCGGGGGACGTTCCTGATGACCCGCGCGGTCGGCGCGCACATGGTCGCCGCCGGCACGCGAGGCGCCATCGTGAACATCTCCTCGATCGGCGCCCGACAGCCGACACCCGGGCTCGGTCACTACGAGGCCACCAAAGCCGCGGTCGACGCGCTGACCCGGTCCGCGGCACTGGAACTGGCGCCGCACGGGATCCGCGTCAACGCGGTCGCGCCCGGACCGGTGCTGACCCCCATGACGGCCGGTTTCGCCGCGGATCCGGCCGCCCGCGCGGCTTGGGAAGCACGAATCCCGCTGGGCCGCGTCGCCGCCGTCGAGGACGTCGTCCCGGCGGTGGTGTTCCTGGCCTCGCCCGCCGCCGGGCACATCACCGGGGTGAGCCTGGCGGTGGACGGCGGCCAGCTGCTCACCTGACTATCCCTTGTGGACGATCCGGCCGCCGGTCACGGTGAGCTCGACGGCGACCGACGGCAGGTCCGCCAGAGCGACCTCGATCGGATCGGCGGCCAGGACGCAGAAGTCGGCCACCTTGCCCGGTTCCAGGGACCCCTTCCAGGCCGAGGATCCGTCCTGTGCCGCGGCTTCGGTCGTGTAGCAGCGAAGCAGCCGTTCGGTCAGCGCGGGCGTGACGCCTCGTGCGCCCAGCAGCTCCCCGGCCGCCGCGAGGTGGACGCGCCAGTCGGGGGTGACGACCGGTGCGTCGCTGCTCAGCGTGAGCTGCACCCCGAGGTCGAGGACGTCCCGCAGCGGCCAGGCGGTGGCCGCGATGTCTTCGCCGAGCGCCGTGGCGACCGTCGGCCGCATCGCGGTGGCGATGGCGGGTTGCGTGGTCAGCCCGACGCCACGGGCCGGCATCCGCCGCAGCTGGGCCGGGGTGACCAGGTCGCCGTGCACGAGGTGGTCACCGGCCCGCAGGTGCTCGAGAGCGGTTTCGATGCTGCGTTCGCCGGTGGCGTGGACGCCGACGACGAGCCCGGCTTCGTGGGCCAGCGAGATCATCGCCGCCAGGTTGGCCGCGCGCCGGTCGTCGTCCGGGCCGTCGACGAGCAGGGCGCCGTGACTGCCGTCGGCGTAGCAGTGGTGGGTCCAGGCCGTGCGCATCGGCGGGATGCCGTCGGCGAAGATCTTGACACCGGTGACGGCCAGCCACTCCGGGTCCGCCGCCGGCACCGGGGTCGCCAGGCCGCGGGCGAAGTCCGGCAGCGAACTGGCGCCGTCGAGGAGACCGAACAGGCGCAGCACGGTGACCCGGGCCCGCAGCCGGCCTTCGCGGTGCAGGGCCGCGTACTCGTCGAGGACGTCCGCCGAGAAGCAGCCGGTCTCCCCCGGGCCGAGGCCGGGCTCGGTGTAGCTGGTGATGCCCAGCGCCGCGCAGACGTCGCCCGCCCGCAGGATCGCGGCCCGGCGGTCTTCCGCGGTGACCACCGGGGTTTCCTCGTGCGGCGCGCCGAGCAGCGGGTGCGGCCAGCGGGCGCCGAGCCAGGCCGCGTGCAGGTGGGCGTCGTTGATGCCGGGCAGCACCGTGCGCCCGGCGAGGTCCACGACTTCGGTGCCCGGTCCGATGTGGCCGGTCAGGTCGTCGCCGACCGCGGCGATCCGGCCACCGCGAACCGCGAGACCGGTGACCGTGCCCGCGGAGCCGAAGGTGTGCACCAGCCCGCCGTGGACCACCAGGTCCGCCGGGCGGATCCGTTGTGCCGTCATGGGTTCCTCCCGGACCTGGACTTTTTCTTCCACGACTGTAGACTAAAAAGATGGCCCTGCCCACCACCACGGAGGCCGCCGTTCTCACCGGCCACCGCGCCCCCCTCGAACTGCGTGAGCTCCCGCTTCCCGGCGAACCGGAGCCCGGCGCCGCGCTCGTCCGCCTGACCTGCACCACGTTGTGCGGCACCGACGTCCACCTCTGGTCGGGGCGGATGAGCCTCCCCGGCATGCTCCCGATGGTGCTGGGCCACGAGATGGTCGGCGAAGTCGTCGCCACCGGACCGGGCACCACCGACACGCTCGGCCGGGAGATCAAGCCGGGCGATCGCATCGGCTGGTCCGAGTCGACGTGCGGGAAGTGCCACGGCTGCACGATCCTGCGCGAGCCGGTCGCCTGCGAGCAGCGCGGCTACGGCTTCCTCCAGCGTGCCGACCGGTTCCCGTACGCCACCGGCGGCCTGGCCCGGTACTGCTACGTGACGCCCGGCGCGGCGAAGCTGCTGCTGCCGGACGACGTCCCGGACACGTGGGCGTCGATGTCCGGCTGCGCGGGCAAGACCGTGCTGCGCGCGGTCGCCCGGTCCGGCGGCATCCGTCCGAACGCGACAGTCGTCGTGCAGGGCGCGGGGGCGCTCGGCGTGTTCGCCACGGCGGTCGCCCGCCTGTGCGGTGCCGGGACGGTGCTCACCGTCGGCGGTCCCGGCGAGCGTCTGGCCGTGGCCGAACGGTTCGGGGCCACCGCGACCGTCGACGTCGAGTCCACTCCGGACGAACGCATCGAGCGGGTGCGCGAACTGACCGGCGGCCGCGGCGCCGACCACGTCTTCGACTTCGCGGGCGGCCCGACGATCGGCGAGGAGGCCGTCGCCTTCGCCGCCCAGCGCGGCACGGTCGCGCTCGTCGGGTCCACCGGCCCGGCGCCCGTCCCGGTGCCGCTGGGCACGGTGATGGGCAAGGAACTGACGCTCACCGGCTCCCTCAACGGCGACATCGCCGACTACCACCGTTCGGTCGGGTTCTTCCGCGCCTTCGCCGACCGGATGCCGTGGGACGAGCTGTTCAGCCCGCCGGTCGGGCTGGCCGGCGCGTCCGCCGCCGTCGAGTCGATGTCCCGGCTCGGCGAGCTCAAAGCCGTCATCGACCCCCGACTTCCCTAGGAGCGTTCCCGTGCCCATCCCCCAGCGCCGCATCGGCCGCGACGGCCCGCGCACTGGCGTGCTGTCCCTCGGCTCGTGGCACACCTACGACCGGATGGACTTCCGCGAGGCGGTTTCGCTGCTGCGGACCGCCGTCGACGCCGGGATCACGCTTTTCGACGTCGGGGTGTACGGCCTGCCCGGCAGCCCGCCGGTCTTCACCGACGTCCTGTTCTCGGCCATGGTCCGGGCCGCCGGCCTGCGCCGGGACGACTACTTGCTCTCGTCGAAGCTGTGGCTGGAGGGCTACCCGGAGCACAGCCTGCGCTCTCAGCTGGAGAACGCGTTCTTCCGTGCCGGTGTCTCGCACGCCGACCTGGTGATCCTCGGCGACCTCCGGCGCGCCGACACCGACCTGCACACCCTCGTCACCGACCTCGCCGAGCTGCACGACGCGGGGCTGATCGGGCAGTGGGGTGTCAACAACTGGTCGGCGTCGGCCATCAAGGCCGTCCACGGCTTCACGGCCGCGGACGGTGTCCCGGGCCCCGCGATCGCCCAGCTGAAGTACAGCGTGGCGCGGCGGTCCATTCCGGACGGTGACCCGTTCGCGTCGGTCTTCGGCCTCGGCGTTTCCCTCCAGGCGTCCGACGTCTTCGAAGGCGGAGTCCTGCTCGGGAAAGGCGGCCGCCAGGTCGGCCGGGACCCCGGTGACGTCCGGCAGCGGATCGCGGACTCGGCGGCGGACCTCGCGAAGGTGGCCGACAGCGTCGGGGCGACCCCGGCCCAGCTGTGCCTGGCGTTCACCCTCACGCACCCGGCGAACACGACGACGTTGTTCGGCGCCACGAGCGTGCGGCAGCTCGAGGACAACCTGAAGGCGGTCGCGCTGGCCGAGCGGGTGGGCGCGGCGGAACTGCGGGCGCTGGTGGAACCGTTCTGGGCAGACCGGGACGCCGTTGATCCGGAGGGGCCGTGAACCTCTCCGCCGAGACGCTCCCCGCGATCCGCGCGTCCTTCCGCAACCCCACACCGCCGGAGGCCATCGGCGACCGGGACATCACCTGGTCGGACCACACACTGGACGGCGGGGTCGTGGTCACGGTGCTGCAGCCCCGGCACCCACGGCCGGACGCCCCCGGGCTGTACAGCATCCACGGCGGCGGGATGGTGATGGACGACCGGTTCGCCGACCTGCCGCGGCTGGTGCCGTTGATCGAGGAGTTCGGGTTCGTCTGCGCCACGGTCGAGTACCGGCTCGCGCCCGAGCACCCGCACCCGGCGCCGCTCGAAGACTGCTACGCGGGCCTCGTGTGGTTCGCGTCGGCCTTCGGCTTCGAGCGGCTCGTCGTCGGGGGCGGCAGCGCGGGCGGCGGGCTCAGCGCCGGCGTGGCGCTGCTGGCCCGCGACCGCG
>NZ_JBSGJD010000298.1:0-10674 GCF_053605405.1 Amycolatopsis sp. NPDC003861 | reverse complement strand
CCATCGCCTTCGGCATCGGCACGTCCGAGGTCGAGCACGTCATGGCCACCCAGACGCTGCCGCTGCGTCCGTTCAAGACGATGGCGATCACCGTCGACGGACAGCTGCGCCCGGGCGTCACGGCGAAGGACATCATCCTCGCGGTGATCGCCAAGATCGGCACCGGCGGTGGCCAGGGTTACATCCTGGAGTACCGCGGCGCGGCCATCGAGGCCCTCTCGATGGAGGCCCGGATGACCGTCTGCAACATGTCGATCGAGGCCGGCGCCCGCGCCGGGATGATCGCCCCGGACGACACGACGTTCGAGTACCTGAAGGGCCGCGCCCACGCACCGCAGGGCGCGGACTGGGACGCGGCGGTCGAAAACTGGCGGCAGCTGCGCACCGACGACGGCGCCGAGTTCGACGCCGAAGTGCACCTCGACGCGAGCGCGCTGACCCCGTTCGTGACCTGGGGCACCAACCCCGGCCAGGGCCTCCCGCTGGGCGCCGAGGTGCCCGACCCGGAGGCGATCCCGGACGAGAACGACCGCATCGCCGCTGAAAAAGCCCTGTCCTACATGGACTTGAAGCCCGGCACGCCGCTGCGTGAGATCGCCGTCGACACGGTCTTCCTCGGCTCCTGCACCAACGGCCGGATCGAGGACCTGCGGGCCGCGGCCGAGGTGCTGCGCGGGCGGAAGGTGGCGGAGTCGGTCCGGATGCTGGTGGTGCCCGGCTCGATGCGCGTCCGCAAGGCCGCCGAGGCCGAGGGGCTCGACCAGGTCTTCACCGAGGCGGGCGCCGAGTGGCGCCAGGCCGGCTGCTCCATGTGCCTGGGCATGAACCCGGACCAGCTGAAGCCGGGCGAGCGCAGCGCGTCGACGTCGAACCGCAACTTCGAGGGCCGGCAGGGCAAGGGCGGCCGGACGCACCTGGTCTCGCCGCTCGTGGCCGCCGCCACGGCCGTGCGGGGCACGCTGTCGTCGCCGGAAGACCTGCTGACCGCCGCCCGCTGACCCACCCGAGGAGCTACAGCCATGGAACCGTTCACCCAGCACACCGGCGTCGGCGTCCCGCTGCGCCGGTCCAACGTGGACACCGACCAGATCATCCCGGCGGTCTACCTCAAGCGGGTGACCCGGACCGGGTTCGAGGACGGCCTGTTCGCCGCCTGGCGCGGCGACGAGAACTTCATCCTCAACCAGGGGCCGTTCAAGAACGGGAGCGTGCTGGTCGCGGGCCCGGACTTCGGAACCGGTTCCTCCCGCGAGCACGCCGTCTGGGCGCTGATGGACTACGGCTTCAAGGTCGTCATCTCCGCTCGGTTCGCCGACATCTTCCGCGGCAACTCCGGCAAGGGCGGCCTGGTGGCCGCCCAGTGCGAGCAGCACGACGTCGAGCTGCTCTGGAAGCTGCTGGAGAACGAGCCCGGCACCGAGGTCACGGTCGACCTGGAGACCAAGACGGTGCAGGCGAAGGACTTCACCGCGCCCTTCCAGATCGACGACTACGTGCGCTGGCGGCTGCTGGAAGGTCTCGACGACATCGCGCTGACGTTGCGCCATGCCGGTGAGATCGACGCTTTCGAGGCGAGCCGCCCGTCCTGGAAGCCGACGACGACGCCGGTGTCCGCCGGCTAGTGGTATCGGGGGCGGAACCGCTTGCCAGACAAGCGGTTCCGCCCCTTTTTTCGTTTCTGCTGACCGCCCTCCGCGAGCCTCCTGTCGCGGTTCGGCGTTCGCCGGAACCCGTCCCAGGGCAAGGGAAAGTTCCGCACGCCGGTTGGAATCGCGCTGCCTTGGTAATACCGTTGTGGCCAGCCGGCCGACGCGGCCGTGGATCCTTCCTGGAGGACTGGACATGGCCAACAAGGCCCAGCTGATCGAGGCGCTGACCGAGCGCCTGGGCGACAAGAAGGCCGCTGCCGAGGCGGTCGACGGTCTGGTCGACATCATCATCCGGACGGTCAACAAGGGCGAAAAGGTCAACATCACGGGCTTCGGAGTGTTCGAGAAGAGGGCCCGAGCCGCCCGGACGGCCCGCAACCCGCGCACGGGCGAAGCGGTCCGCGTGAAGAAGACGAACGTGCCGGCGTTCCGCGCGGGGACGACCTTCAGGGACGTGGTTTCCGGAGCGAAGAAGCTACCGAAGGCGACGCCGGTTCGGCGCGCAACGGGGGCTGCGGCTGCTTCGCGCGCGGGTGCGGCGAAGCCGGCTGCGGCGGGTGCTGCGGCGAAGCCGGCGGCGGCGCGTTCGACGGCTACGCGGACCAGGGCAGCGGCGGCCAAGCCGGCGTCGACGCGGACGGCGGGCACCCGGACCGGGGCGACTCGGACGGCGGCCACTCGGACGACGGCGGCGAAGGCGGCGGCGAAGCCAGCGACGACCCGGACTCGCGCCACGGCGGCGAAGCCGGCTGCCGCGGCGAAGTCGGCTACGGCTGCGAAGTCGACCACCGCGGCGAAGTCGGCTACGGCTGCGAAGTCGACGGCTGCAAAGTCGGCTACGGCCGCGAAGCCGGCCACGGCGGCGAAGACGACCACGGCTCGCAAGACCCCGGCCGCCAGGACCACCGCGGCGAAGACCCCGGCCCGCCGAACCTCGGCCGCGGCGAAGAAGGACTGAGCCGCCCGAAACTGTCGTGCCCCTGCGGTAACGTGAAATCAGGGGGACCCCCTGGGGGCGACCCCCTGCTAGACGAGCAGCTTTTCGGCAGGGCCCCGCGCGACGTGCGTGGGGCCCTGCCGCGTGTCCACGCCCTGCGGCGGAAGAGATCCACGCCCGGAGGGGCGGTCGGCGCGCTGGGATGGTCGGCTTGCGCCCCTTGGCGGTCGGATCGCGCGCCTCGGCGGAGGGGCCGCGCGCGGGCAGTCGGCTTCCGCGTCTGGACGGTCGGATTCGCGCCCGGAGGATCGGATCGCGTACCTGGTTGGTCGGCTTGTGTACCCAGGTGGTCGGCTCGCGCGCCTCGGCGGTCGGCTTGCGTGCCTGGTTGGTCGGTCCGTGCACCAATGTGGTCGGCTCGGGTACTTGGCGGGGCGGTTCGCGCCTCGGCGGTCGGCGCCCGCGCCCGGATGGTCGTTCGCGTGTCTGGGTCGTCGGGTCCCGCACTGGCATGGCCAGCTCGGGTACCGGGCGCGACTGTCCGCGTACCCGAGGCGTCGGCTCGCGTCTCCATAGAGTCGGCTCGCGGACCCGGACCGTCGGCTCGCATACCCACGGCGTCGGATCCTCACGAGCCCGGACCAACCAGCCGCCCGAGCCGGAACCAAACCGGCGCCCCGCAACCGATCCCCGCCGGGCGTCCCACCGACTCCGCGGCGCAGATGGGAAGTCACCCACCGCCTGCGTCGGTGCAACGGTCGGCGCCGGGACCGGTTCCGTCCAATTTTGCGAAGTTGCTTGAGCGCCCGGCCGAGTGATGCCACGCTGCGTTCCTCGGGCCCGCGTCCGGCGGGGCCGGCCGTGGGCGAGGCGAACCTGGGGGCGAACCACCATCGACATCCGGCTGCTCGGCCCGTTCCAAGTGCTCGTCGACGGTTCGCCGGTCGTGCTGACCAGTTCCCGCCAGCGCGCCCTGCTCGCCACGCTCGCGCTCGCCGCCGGGCGGCTCGTCTCCATCGATGCCCTCGCCCGGGGTGTCTGGGGCGAGACCCCTCCCGCGCACATCCGGGGCAGCCTGCAGACCTACGTCATGCGCCTGCGCCGGCTCTGCGGCGAAGACACCGTCGTCACCGAACCGGACGGGTACCGGCTGGTCGTCGACCCGTCCCGGGTGGACGCCCTGCGCTTCCTCCAGCTGCTCGACCAGGCCGCCGCCGCGGCGGAACCCGCCCGCCGCCGGGAACTGCTCGCCGCCGCCCTCGACGGGTGGGGTGTTCCGCTCGAAGGGGTCGGCTCTCCGGCGCTGGCCGCCGAATGGGGGCCGCTGCTGACCGAGCGGTACCTCTTCGCCGTCGAACAGCGGATCGACCTCGACACCGGGCTCGTCCCCGATGCGCGGCTCGTCGCCGAACTCACCGATCTCGTCGCCCAGCACCCGCTGCGGGAGTCGTTGTGGGAACGGCTGGTGCGCACCCTCGCCCGGTCCGGGCGCCGCGCCGAAGCGCTCGCCCGCTACGCCGGGCTGCGGGCGTTGCTGGCCGACGAACTGGGCGTCGAACCCGGCGAAGACCTCCGCCGTCTGCACGCCGAACTGCTCGCCGCCGACGCCGATCCGGCCGTCCACACCGTTCCGCGGCAACTGCCCTTCGACGTCGCCGGCTTCACCGGCCGCGGCCCCGAACTGGCCGAACTCGACAGGCTGCCGCCCGGGGACGGGTCCGGCATCGTCGTCATCGAAGGCACCGCCGGCGTCGGCAAGACGTCGCTGGCCGTGCACTGGTCCCACCGCGTCCGCGAGCGCTTCCCCGGCGGCCAGCTGTTCCTCGACCTGCGCGGCCACTCCGCCGACACCCCGGTCACGCCCGGCGCCGCGCTGGCCGGCTTCCTGCGCGCCCTCGGCGTCCCGGCCGAGACGCTGCCCTCCACTGTGGAGGAACGCTCGGCGCTGCTGCGCAGCAGGCTGGCCGGCAGCCGCACCCTCATGCTGCTCGACAACGCCCGCGACGCCGACCAGGTCCGCCCGCTGCTGCCCGGGTCCGGGAACCTCGTCGTGGTGACCAGCCGCAACCAGCTGCGGGGCCTCGTCGCCCGGGACGGCGCCCGCCGCATCGCCCTGCGGTCCTTCGACGACCGCGACGCGGCCGCGCTGCTCGCCGGCAGCGTCGGGCCGCAGCGCCTCGCCGCCGAACCCGACGCCGTCGCCGAACTCGTCCAGCTCTGCGGCCGCCTGCCGCTGGCCCTGGCGCTGGCCGGAGAACGCGCTTCCCGGTTCTCCGGCGTCTCGCTCGCCGGAATCGTCGAAGAACTGCGCGACCAGCGGCTGCGGCTCGACACCCTCCGCGACCCGCAGGACGCCGGCACCGATCTGCGGGCCGCGTTCTCCTGGTCCTACAAGGCGCTGCGCCCGGCCGCGGCGCGGTTCTTCCGGCTGCTCGGCCTGCATCCCGGCCTCGGGTTCAGCCTGGCCTCGGCCGCCGCGCTGGCCGGCGCCGACCTGCGGGAAGCGCGGGAACTCGCCGACCAGCTCGCCGCGGCCCACCTGCTCAACCAGCCGGGCACCGACCGCTACCAGTTCCACGACCTGCTGCGCGTCTACGCGAGCGAGCTCGTCGAGTCCGAGACGACCGAAGCCGAACGCGCGGCGGCGCTGCGCCGGCTCGTCGACTGGTACCTCGCCAGCGTCGCCGAAGCGAACAAACTGGTCCGCCCGGACCTGCTCACCGAGGACATCACGCTCGACCCGCCGCCGGTGCCCGCCGTCCGCTTCGCGCAGCACGAGCAGACGATCGCCTGGTACACCACCGAACGCCAGGCCCTCACCGCGCTCGTCGGCGTCGCCGCCGAGCACGGCTGGACCGCGCACGCGTGGAAACTCGCATGGCTCCTGCGCGGGTTCTTCGCCGAGCGCCACGACCGCGACGACTGGATCACCACCGCCCGCGCGGCCGTCGCCGCCACCCGGGACGCCGGCGACGGCATGGGCCTCCAGTACAGCGCCAACAACCTCGGCTCGGCCTACCTGCGCACCCTCCAGCCCGACAAGGCGATCGAGGCGCTGGAGGAAGCGCGGGCGGCGTCCGAGGGCGGCGACGGCACCGCGCTGACGGTCGCGATCCTGTCCAACCTCGCCGGCGCCTACTACGTCCGCGCCGAATACGCCGAAGCCGAGCGCTACGCCCTCAAGGCCGTCCACCTCGCGCGCGACCACGGCCAGCGCACGTTCGTGCCGCACGCGCTCCTCAACGTCAGCGCCAGCCGCATCGGCCTCCGCGACTACGACCACGCGGCCGAAGCCGCCCAGTCGGCCCACGAAGCCTTCGCGGAACTCGGCGATCGCTACCACGCGGCGCTCGCGCTCGGGAACGTCGCCGAAGCCCTCGAAGGAGCCGGCCGGCACGAAGAAGCGGAACGCGCCGGGCTCGACGCGCTCGCCGAGCTGAAGGAGCTGAACGCCGACTACGGCACGATCGACGTCCAGATCACCCTCGGCCGGCTCAAGCACCGCACCGGCCGCGCGCACGAAGCGGGCGGCCACTGGGCCGAGGCGCTGACCGTCAGCCAGCGCCTCGGCGACCCCCGCGCCGCGGAGGTCCAGGCCCTGCTGGCCACGGTGCCGACAGAAACCCCCTCGCCCGGGGATGCGCCGTACCCCTAGCCCGGCGCAGCCCAGCGGGACCCGGGACAAGTACACCAAGATCGACTGTCACGCCGCTGTCTCGTCGTGACAGCGGGGGCGCGCCGCCTCAGGAGTGGCTGGGGGAGGGGGCCGGGAGGGCGCTCGGGTGGTAGTCCGCGGCCAGGAGCACCGGGCCTTCGGAGTCCGTGGGCGCGCGGAACGACAAGACCCAGAACGAGCCCTTCTTGCTCGGCACCACGCCGCCGCGCGCGGCCGAGACCTCGACTCCGTCCCGGTCGGCCAGCGCGCTCACCAGGTCCGGGATCACGCCACCCTGGCTGCACACCACCGGCGTCCCGCCGTCGCCGGCCACGGCCAGCAGGCGCGCCACGCCCAGGACCGGGTCCGGCCAGTAGCCCTCTTCCGAGAACAGCGGCTCGTGGCGGACCTCCGCCGGGACGTCCTCCGCCACCCCGTGGACCGTCTGCACGCACCGCAGCCGCGGGGCCGACAGCACCCGGTCCGGGCCGAACAGCGACAGCACCCGGCGCAGCGCCGCCGCCTGACGCTGACCCGCTTCCGACAGGGGCCGGAGGTCGTCGTCGCCGGACCACTCGTCGCGCTTGCCCGCTTTGGCGTGCCGCACCAGCAGCAGCGTCGTCAGGCCCACCGGGAGCTCGCAGAACGCCCGCAGCACCCGGACGTCCTCCGGGCGCGTCAGCAGCTTTTCCGCCGCCGTCGAGTCCAGCCAGCGCAGCTCGTCGACCTCGTCGTTCGCCGCGAACTCGCCGGAAACCGCTTCGGCGGCGAAGTAGTCGACCGTCTTCGGCACCGTCCCGGAGCCGTTCCGGGCGGGCACCGGGTACGCCGACCGGACCAGGTAGCGGCCCAGGACGGCGGTGAACCCGGTCTCCTCCCGGACTTCCCGCACCGCGGCCTCGGCGATCGTCTCGCCCTGGTCGAGCTTCCCCTTCGGGAACGACCAGTCGTCGTAACGCGGGCGGTGCACCAGCGCGACCTCGGTCACGCCCCCGGCGAGGCGCCACAGCACCGCGCCGGCCGCCCGGACCTCCTGGGTCATCCGGCGGCTCCGTGCAGCTTCGCCAGCTCCAGCTGGTGGTCGCGCACGCGCGAGCCGTCGGCGGGGAACGGCGACCACTCGCCGCTCGCGGTCAGCACCCAGCAGCGCGTCGCCGGGTCCAGGGCCGAGTCGAAGATGTTGTCGAGCTGCGCGGTCAGCTTCGGGTCCTTGACCCGCACCAGCGCCTCGATCCGCCGGTCGAGGTTGCGGTGCATCATGTCCGCGCTGCCGATCCAGTGCGTGCCGCCGGCGCGGAAGTTGAAGATCCGCGAATGCTCCAGGAACCGGCCGAGGATCGAGCGGACGTGGATGTTCTCCGACAGCCCTTCGACGCCGGGCTTGAGCGTGCAGATCCCGCGCACGACGATCTCGACCGGCACTCCGGCCTGCGACGCGTGGTAGAGCGCGTCGATGACCTGCTCGTCGACCAGCGAGTTGCACTTGATCCGGATCCCGGCGTCCTGCCCGGCCCGCGCCAGCTCGATCTCCTCGCCGATCGCCCGCACGATGCCGCGGCGGATGCCGTGCGGCGAGGTGAGGATCGTCCGGTAGGTGTCCTGGCGGGAGTAGCCGGTCAGGACGTTGAACAGGTCGGTGACGTCGGCGCCGATGCTCGGGTCGGCGGTGAACAGGCCGATGTCCTCGTAGAGCCGCGCTGTCTTCGGGTTGTAGTTGCCGGTGCCGATGTGGCAGTAGCGGCGGATGGTCGAGCCCTCCTGGCGCACGATCATCGACACCTTGCAGTGCGTCTTCAGCCCGACCAGGCCGTACACGACGTGCACGCCCGCACGCTCCAGCGTCCGCGCCCAGGTGATGTTGGCCTGCTCGTCGAACCGCGCCTTGATCTCCACCAGCGCGACGACCTGCTTGCCCGCCTCCGCGGCGTCGATCAGGGCGTCGACGATCGGGGAGTCACCCGAGGTCCGGTACAGGGTCTGCTTGATCGCGAGGACCTTCGAGTCGGCGGCCGCCTGCTCGATGAACCGCTGCACGCTGGTCGAGAACGAGTCGTACGGGTGGTGCACCAGCACGTCGCCCTCGCGCAGCGTCGCGAACACGCTCTTCGGCGTCTCGCGCTCGCCGAACGCCGGGTGCGTCGCCGGCACGAACGGCCGGTCCTTCAGCTCCTTGCGGTCCACAGCGGACAGCTGGTGCAGGCAGGTCAGGTCGAGCAGCCCGGGCACCTCGACGACGTCCGCCGGGTCGACGTCCAGCTCGCGCAGCAGCAGCTCGAGCATGTGCTCGCTCATGTCCTGCGCGACCTCGAGGCGCACCGGCGGGCCGAACCGGCGCTGCGCCAGTTCGCGCTCGAGGGCCTGGAGGAGGTCCTCGTCCCGGTCTTCGTCGACCTCGAAGTCGGCGTTGCGGGTGACGCGGAAGACGTGGTGCTCGGTGACGTCCATGCCGGTGAACAGCTCGCCCAGGTGCGCGGCGATGAGCTCTTCGAGGGGCAGGAAGGTCGCCGTCCGGCTGGTGCGCTCGGTCTCGACGCGCATCAGGCGCGGCACGTTGCTCGGCACCTTCACCCGGGCGAAGCGCTCGGTGCCGCCTTCGGGGTCGCGGACCGTCACGGCGAGGTTGAGTGAAAGGCCCGAAATGTACGGGAACGGGTGCGCCGGGTCGACGGCCAGCGGCGTCAGGACCGGGAAGATCTGCTCGGAGAAGTAGCTGGACAGCCGGAGCTGGTCGGCGCCGGCCAGGTCGGCCCAGCCGACGATGTGGATGTCCTCCTCGGCCAGCTGCGGGCGCAGGTGCTTCTCGAAGGCGCCGGTCTGCCGCTCGACGAGGTCCTGGTTGCGCTTGGCGATGTAGCCGAGCTGCTCGCGCGGGGTGAGGCCGTCGGCACTGCGGACCAGCAGGCCGGTCTCGTCGCGGCGCTTCAGGCCGGCGACGCGGACCATGTAGAACTCGTCCAGATTGGACGCGAAGATGGCGAGGAACTTCGCCCGCTCGAGCAGCGGCTGCGACTCGTCCTCGGCCAGCGCGAGCACGCGGGCGTTGAAGTCCTGCCACGAGAGTTCGCGGTTGAAGTACCGGTCGTCGGGCAGCGTCTCGACGGCGGTCGGCGCGACGGTGACCGCCGGCGGCGCCGAGGGCACGGCCCGGAACTCCTCGGCGTTGCGGGCGTTGCCCTGCGTGGCGCTGCGGCGCCGCGTCGTGGCCGGGGTGGCCGCGGGCGACGTGGTCTTGCGGGTTCTCGCCTTACCGGCGGTGGCACGGGCGGCGGTGTCGCGCGCGGTGGACTTGGACGGCACCTTCTTGGCGGTGGTGCTCTTCTTCGCCGTCTCCGAAGATTCGCTGGCCGGGCTCCGTCGCCTCCGCGGTGCGGGCGTGCCGCCGTCGTCTGTGCTCACGGCCCCCATTCTTCACTACGTCAGGCGGAATTGCGCAGACCGCGGTGAAGGTCAGATGAACAGCTCGGCGCGGTAGGCCGAGGTGTGTTTCCCGACACCCAGGGCCCGGACGTGAGCGAGATCATCCGGGGTGTCGACATCACTGCGCAGGGTCGGCAGGGCCCCGAGCAGGGGGACGGCCCCGGAGGCGGCGTGCAGCCGGGCCGAACCGGGCCCGAACCGGGGATCGAGGGCGGCCCCGGGGGCGGCGAGCAGGAGGGTGGTGCCGGTGCCCTGGCGATCGGCGACGAAGGCTCGTTTGCCGGCGGGTCCGGCTGCGGTTTGGGCTGCGGCTTCGGCCGTGGTGGTGGTTGCGGCCTGGGCTGCGGCTTCGGCTTCGGCCAGGGCGGCGGTGAGGTCGCCGGCGCGCAGGGCGGGGAGGTCGGCTTGGAGTGCACCGACGGCGGCGCCGGGATCATCGGCTTTGAGCAGGGCTTCGCCGTACCGGAAGGCGGCGTTGAGGCTCTTTTCATCGGGTTCGCCGACGACCTCGACACCGAGCTCGGCCAGCTCGGCAACGGCCCCCGGATCAGCGGCGACAACCAGCACCCGCCGAACCCGGGCACTGGAGGTGACGGCGGCGAGCGTGTCTTTGGCGAAGGCGAGGACCAGGCCGGGATGGTGGGCGGGTTCAACGGCACCACGCAGCCGCGACTTGCCATCGCGGGGGTGCTTGAGGGGTACGACCAGGTCCACGTCCACGTGTCCATCTTTACCCGAAAGCCGGAGCGGACGGGGCCCGGTGGGGTGGGTTGTCCACAGGCGACGAGGGTTGTGGACAGAATTGCGCGGGGTGGGGCTGAGGGCGGGGTCTGTCGGGTGGGGGCGGGCGACGCCGCCCGAGAGCAGCCGCACCTTTCCTGCTGGGCTCCGGCGAAGCCGGAGCCCAGCAGGAAAGACCTCAGTGGCCGGAAGGGGACGTTGACGCCGGACTTGCACCCCGCCCAGGCCTCCCCCGCCACCCCGATCCGAAGCCAGCACGCGGACGGTGGTGCCGG
>NZ_JBSGJD010000297.1:0-10694 GCF_053605405.1 Amycolatopsis sp. NPDC003861 | reverse complement strand
CCGCGGCCGCTGCCTTCGGTCGCGGTCTATGACCAGCTGCTTCGCCGCCGCACCACTACCGGCACCGACGAGGAAGGGACGACCGGACCATGAGCACCACACGCCACCGCGGCCTGACCGAGCAGGCCGCCGACGCCGCCGTCGACCAGGCCTGCCGGATGCTGCGCCTGCCCACCATCCGCAGCCAGTTCCCCGACATTGCCGACGCGGCGACTCGCGAGCAGATGTCCTACCGCGGGTTCCTCGCCGAGCTGCTGATGGCCGAATGCGACGACCGGGCCCGCCGACGTTCCGAGCGCCGCATCAAGGCCGCCGCGTTCCCGCGGGAGAAGTCGTTGCGCGCCTTCGACTTCGACGCCAACACCAACGTCGACCCGGCCATCATCCACACCCTCGCCACCTGCGAATGGGTCAAGAAGGGTCTGCCGCTCTGCCTGATCGGTGACTCCGGCACCGGTAAGTCGCACCTGCTGATCGCTTTGGGCACCGAGGCCGCGATGGCCGGGTTCCGGGTCCGCTACACCCTGGCCACCAAGCTGGTCAACGAGCTGGTCGAGGCCGCCGACGAGCTGGTGCTGTCCAAGACGATCAACCGCTACGGCCGCGTCGACCTGCTCTGCATTGACGAGCTGGGCTACATGGAACTTGATCGCCGCGGCGCCGAGTTGCTCTTCCAGGTGCTGACCGAACGCGAGGAGAAGGCCTCGGTCGCGATCGCGTCCAACGAAAGCTTCGGTGGCTGGACCAAGACGTTCACCGACCCGCGCCTCTGCGCTGCCATCGTCGACCGCCTCACCTTCGGCGGCAACATCATCGAAACCGGTACCGACTCCTATCGCCTGGCCCAGACCCGCAAGCGCGTCGCCAAGTGACGTCAGAATTCACCGACATTGATCATGCTTTGAGCCCCTAAGTGACGTCAAGATTCATGAGCATCTGACGTCAGCAAACACAGTCACGGCCAGGCGCGCCTCGCGCCTTTAGGGCGGTGCGCACAGAAGTCGCGATCGCACGGCCCCGAGGCCGCCTGAGGTCGCCCAGTCGAACCCGAGTGGTCGCCGAGGCCGACTTACGCTCGTTCACCCAGCGTCAGCCGCGTCCACGACACCGCTTGGCGGGCTTCTGCGAGGACTACAACCATCGGGTCGGTGCCTGCGCCGCGCCGGCATCGTCGCGTGCCATAGGCAGAAGGTCACGGTGCAGGTCGTAGGGTGCCGGACTAGCTCTGACCTGGACAAACAGTTCTACTCCGACGGATTCGCCGTGGGCGAGATAGTCACTTTCCGGGCTGCGGTTGGCTGCCGTCAACCTTCGAACCTCTCCTCGCGCGCACTCTCGTAGGCGAGGTCTTCGTCGACCTCGATGTAGTCCCAAGGATTCTCGACGTTTCGGTCTCGTGGTTGGTCAAGGTCGGCAAGCTCGAGTTCGTCTTCCATGAGTTCCAGCCCACAGACGGCGCATCGGAGGTAGTCCGGGTAGAACACCAGTAGCGGAGCACTATCTTCGGTCGCGTTCTCGGCGCCGACATCCCGGACGATCTTGTTGGTCCCGTCCAGCCGTGCCTTACTCGTGCAGACAGGACAGTCGACCTGAATGCCGTAGGCATCGAGGTCGAAGTCTGATGCGGCGATGGCCGCGATTAGTCCTTCTCGTTCGCGAGCTGCCAGTTCATCGAATCGCTGCTGGAACGTGCGCCGCGCTCGCGTGGTCTTCGCCTCGTAGGCCAACCGCAGTTCGTTGATGTGCTCTTCGGCCAGTTCTTCCACAAGGCCGATGTACTGGTCCCAGTAGTCCCGCGGGCTGATCGCGAGCTCAGTGAGGACGGGCGTGGCGACCCTGATGCAGATGCCGATGACGTCGCGCGCGGCTGCGGAGTCGTGTGAGCCGACGTGGGCAACGCCGTTCCGGGCGGCGACTACCGGCTCGAACTTCGCCTCAGTGACCGCGACTTTCGGCATGAGCAGCATCCGGGTTCGATCGAACGCTGCTTTCAGCCCGATGGACTTAGCGCGGCTCTGGTGGACGCTTGAGCGGTCACCGTATCCGACCGCGTGCAGCAGAGACGGGAGGTGCGCTGCGTCGAGGACCAGGGCCGGGTGCAACGACCAAAGGTAAGCCTTGAGAAGGTGTTCCAGGCCGACGCCGGCATGATGAACGGCGAAGTCGAGGGCCTCGCCGTGGCCGAACGCGTCCAGTGCGGCGTGCATCCAACGCTGCGAGGATTCCCGAAGTGACTGCTGGTCCATGGCTTGAACAGTAACTAAGTTCACCGGCCACGGGTCTGCGCTCGACCCTGTCGTCTATGCCGAACGGGCATTCAGCACTGAAGTCCTTGACAATGGCGATCGGACGGGCCACATCCGCGAGGAACCCATCGCCGAGGGCTTGGATGCCGCGACTGCGGCTTCTGCTGGGGACTGAGACGTTGAGCCAGCAGCTGCTGTCCGCCGCTCTGCCATGCCTGCATGCACGCCGCCGGACCAGGATGTCAAGACGACGCCTCCGGGACCCGAACTGGCCTGAAGGCGAATGGGGTGCCGTCCGCCGTCGCGCCGCGGAATGACACGACGTCATCGAAGGTCACATGATCGAACCTAGGTGCGCTGGAAAAGGTAACGGAGGAGAACCGGACGACGCTGGAGAAGGTCGCGTGCTCGAACGAGACGTCACCAGGGAAGGTTGCGTAGTCGAACGAGGCGAGGTCGGAGAAGGTCGCGTGGTCGAACCAGACGACGTCGGAGAAGGTTACGTAGTTGAATGAGACGCCGCCGGGGAAGGTCACGTGGGCGAACGAGGCGACCTTGGAGAAGGTCGCGTGGTCGAACCAGACGACGCTGGGGAAGATCACGTAGTCGAACGAGGCGGTGCCGGAGAAGGTCGCGTGGTCGAACCAGAGGCCACCGGAGAAGGTCGTGTGCTCGAACGAGGCGGCGCCGGAGAAGGTTGCGCGGCCGAACCTGGCGTCCCCTGTCTGGGCAAACTCGAGGTTGAAGTCGATCAGGTGGGCGTTGGAGAGGTCTAGGTCGATGTCGGCCCAGAAGGCTTCGGGCCGGTTCGGCTTGAGGTGGTCGGTGAGGATGCGCTGGGCGGCGAGGCGGACTTCGCGTTCCTGGGTCCGTTCCCGGTGCTCGTCCCGCAGCACTTCAGCTTCGTCGGTGTCAGCGTTCGGTGGCTGATCGTCGGGCAGGGTGTAAGGCATGCGCAGGTAGGCACAGATGACGTTGATGATGCTCTGGCGTTGCAGCGGGTTGCCGTGGGCGAGGCGTTCCAGGGCGTAGAGCCCGGCCATGCGGACCGGGGCTTGGTCGGAGCCGAGCTGGTCGGCGGCCTTGGTGTAGAGCTCGGTGACGTTCTTCTCGATCGCGTCGGCCTCGGTGTGCCACTGCCGCCGCACCGACAGCAGCAACGCGAAGACGCCCGTAGCGCCGGCGGCGATCCCGAGCCCGGTCTTGATTGCATCCACCCGGGCCGACCCGACGTCCTTCGCCGCCGCGGCCTCGCCCAGCAGCCAGCTCGTCGCACCCCACGCGACCAGGGTGACGACGATGGCCGCGCCGGCCACGAACCACCAGCTCACTACGGGCGTGCGCGCCGATGGCGCCCGGGCACCCCGCAACAATCGGATCCCGACGGCAACACACGCGACTGTGACTGCGAGCAGCACCAGCACTACCGCGTGTGGCCGGGCCCATCGCCCCAGCGCCGCCCAATCAGGCCATTTCAGCAGCGCAGACACCGCCACCAGCAGCGACAGTCCACCCAAGGCCAGCACTCCACCAGCTTGCCGCGGCACCGCGCGGCTGCTACCCCACCTCGTCATACGAGAACAATCGCGTGACCACGATCCGCCGCTACCACTTGCAGTCGCGTCACGGCCCCACAAGCAACACAACGTCACAGATCGGCTGGACAAGCCTGGCATATCGGACTAATCTGTCATTTTGGATATTGACGTAGACTGGCCGTTCAAGTTCGTCGGCCTTTCCCATGTTGGACAAATCGATATTCGTGCTCCACTGGACGATCGAGGTAGAGTTGCCAAGTGGGAGCACTGACCGACTTCTTCTTCGATCCTCACTACCTTCAGCCGTGGAAACAGTCGGAGGCGGGAGTCACCTACGAGGGCGTCATCCTGACAACGCCCTGTGTCTCCTGGCGTCTCGATTCCAACTACGTTCCATGTCGCACCCCAGAAGGTGACCGCAGGTGGGCACTGTGGCTGGCAGTGACGACCGATGACGGCGACCGCGGCTTCTGCATCGCCAGCAACTCGATCGCTCGCGCCTTCGACGGTCGCGCCACCGAACGAAATCTACGTCGTTGGGCCGATCTGTGGAAGGTCGGAGGACGCCTGAGTCTGTCATGGCGAGCAGGTGAGAACGGTGAACGGGTGTACCGCGGCCGCTACGAGTCGCCGGGCACGTAGACGCCGCAGAACGGGTAATGTGATGTGCGCGGCGTCTGGTAAAGTCGCCATCGCAGTACCGCGTCGATCGTCTGACGCGGAGCGTGGGTGGAGCACCGGTTCGCCAGGACCGCCCGTAGTCGCTCACGACACCAGGATGATGGACCCGCGCTTCCGCGCGGGGTAAGCGGTAGCAGAGTCGATCGGGACAGACGATCGATTGACCGAGCAGCCGGAAGATTCCCGTCCTGGGAGAGCTCGTGTCAACTACCGAACCCCATTCGACTTCGTGCTGCTCGAGACTGTCGAACTGTCAGCGTGAGTGCCTCTCGCACTCCATGTGCAACGCGAGAGTGGTTCCCGGCGACCACATCAGTCCTGGTGCAGCTTCGCTGCACCTGGGCAACATAGGGACGTGGATCTTATCCGATGATGATCGGGTTCGTCGAGCCAAGTCGCTGCTATGGACAGCGATTCTTGTTGGAGGCATTTCTGCCGCCATGGTCGCAATAGTTGCATTCATACTTGTGTCCCTGCTCGGCGCTGACGTGGGTACGAGTGCGGCAGCGGGTATCGGTGCCGCACTCGTAGGCCGGAAGGTCACTGCGCGCCGCCGACGTCAGTCAGCCTCACCGCGGGCGAGGTGCCGTGAGCGTCGGTGATCAGGTGGCGCCCGACGCGGGGCTTGCGGTGATCGACCGCGCTGAAACCGTTACGCTCCCTTGAATACATCGATGGGCCGAGTCGCCCACGGACGATTTCGACCCGCTGATTCGACGCGACTAGCGCGTCCAGTTGCGGCTAGCCTGGATCCACAGGCTCAGCTGCGGCCCGCGTGACCTGGCGCAGTCTTGTCGGTTGACGAATTGGTGTCTCCGGTGGATGCTGAAGTCAATGGTGTCGATGTGGGCGGTCATTCGTCCTTCGGTGCCGTCCTCCCCTTGCTGTAGCATCGGAGGCTTGTGATGTCCGAATCCATTGCTAGCACGCCGCGTTTCCTGACAGTCGGTCAGGCGGCTAGCTTGCTCGGTGTCTCTGCGATGACCATCTACCGCGCCGTAGATGAAGGCGCCTTCCCCGCGATTCGAACGCGCGGGCGTATCTCGATCCCCGCAAAGGCGATCGACGCGATGGAGGAAGTTGCCGTATCGGAGATGCGCGCTGTCGACTCCAGCGAGTTCACGTTGCCGATAAGGGATGGCGTCGGTGGTGGCAGTGGGTAAAGGCTCGACTGCGGGCTGCTCATCGTCGACTTCAGCGGTCTTGACTCTCGGGCTGTGGTTAGTGGCGAATTGGCGTCTGTCGCGCTGATGCTGTGACCACAGCCTGAGGGGGTCCGCTTGGCCGAGGCTGGGGGTGTACGGAGTGGGGGAAGTTAACTCTGTGTTGGGATTTCCCGTTGCACTTTCAGTCAAGATGAATGCGTCGCAGTCTGTCTCGCCTCCGGTGTACTTGTGCACGCGTTTGAGGATGCCCAGTTCGAGAGCGGCATCTCGTGCGCGCCGTACAGTCTTGGGGTCGAGGTTGGCGCGCTCGGCCCAGTGGCGAATCGAGATCGATCCCCGTGTCGTGAGGACGGCGTGCGCGAATGCGTCGAGAGCTGCGCGCAAGCTACTGATCCGTACGCCGGCGATCGTGCCGGTGCGCACCGCAGTGCTGGCTCTGCGCGACAACTGCTTGTCCACGGCCGCTTGCAGCTCGGCACGGATGTGTCGTAGCTGACGGGGTGATGGCTCGTTCTTGTGGTTGCCAGTTTGAGGTGGGCGCAGGCGTCGGCGTCGCGGCCTAGGTTCGGCCGCCTCGCGCAGCGCGGGTAGCCAGCGGTTGCGGCGCCAGGCGTCTCGCCCGACGTGGGCAGCTTGCATCGGGGACGCTTGGTGGAAGAGGTCCCACGCCTGCTGCTCGGTGAGGCCGCGTTCGGCGGCGGCGGTCGTGGTGGCGGGTGCCCAGAACCAGCGTCGCCAGGCTTGCTGTCCGATCTCGCGGGCCTTGGTGTCGGCGAGGTTGGCGAAGGCCCAGGCGTGCGCTGTGGTGTGGCCGGCGCGGGCGAGTGCGAGAGCGTGGCCGTACTCGCGTTCGGACCTGCTGACGTTCGAGGCTCCGCGGCGACGCGCCGGTCGTATAACCCGCGGGGCCCCGGACGTGACGAGCTCTGGCACGTCGCTTGTCCTCAGCGTGCAGCTCAGGATCGGGCTGGGCAGCCGGTGTCGGTGTGGCGAGGAGGTGAGCCGGAGGGTTGACCGGACGGTGGCGGAGACGTTGTGCCTGGTGGAGACCGTGTAGACGACGCGCTGCAGTTCTTGACGCAGGCATGGCGGTGTCTTGATGACGAGGTGGGTGTGCCCTGGGCGGCCGGAAGCGCGCCGAAGCCAGGGCAGGCCGTAGCGATCGGCCCAAAGCAGTAGTTGTTCGGCGACGACCTCGCCCTCGTCGGCATGTGCGCCGGTGTCTTCGGGGTCGATGTCGATGGCCAGGAGGGGCGGGCGGAGCGTGCCGACGATCGCTCGGGCCGCGTCGTCGATGTTGAGGATGGCGGCGGCGTCGTCGAGGCGACGGGTGATCGTGTGTGCGTGATTGCCTGCGTCGATGACGATGAAGGGGGCGCCGAAGACGGCCTGGTCGAGGCGCGACGGTCGGTAGGGGTCGGGCATGGGAGTCCTCGGAAACTCGGCGTGGCGGGCCGGTGGTCAGCTCTGTGCGTCGGCCGACGTGCGCCAGGGCCAGCGCAGGGGTGGGGCAAGGACACTCAGACCGGGCGGCACCGTGTCGAGGCGGAGGATTGCGGCGGTCCAGGTCATGCCGATCCCGATGCCGAGCAGTGCGACGTGGTCGCCGGGGTCGACCGCGCCGCGCGTGATCAGGTGGGTGAGGCCGATGATCTGGTCGTTGGGTCCGATGTGGCCCCATTGGTCGCCGGCGTGGCAGAGGGTGCGGTCGGCGGTGATGCCGAGTGGTTGCAGGCACTGGGTGTCGAGCAGGTGCCGTCCGTAATGCGGCAGCAGCACCCAGCGCAGCTGGTCGAGGTCGAGCTCGGCGTCCTGGAGCGCCTCGTCGATGACGGCGCGGACGCCCTCGTGGTTGCGGCGAGTAATCGAGGCGGCGCCGACGGCGTCGGCGTATTGGCGTTTGCGCTCGCGGATGCGTTCGATGCCGAGTTCGGTGGTGCCGGCGGGGGCGAAGCGGTGGTTGCCGCGGTGGAGTTGTTCGAGGGTGGGGTCGGTGTAGGAGCTAGTGGCGAGGATGCGGGCGAGGCCGGGGTGATGGCCGAGGATGAGGGCGGAGCCGCCGTCGCCGTAGGCGATGCCGTGGTCGGCGGTGAGGTGGTCGAAGGCGGGCGGGCCGAAGGTTTCGCCGCCGGTGAGCAGGACGGTGTCGAGGTCGGGGCTGCCGGCGAGGACGCGGGCGGAGATGTCGATGCCGCCGACGAGGCTGTTGCTCATGGCGTTGAGCTCGGTGGCGATCCCGCGGCCGGCGGGCAGGCCGAGGCGGGAGCGGACGTAGGCGGCGCGGGACCAGAAGTCGATGCCGCGGCTGCCGCGCCAGATCGCGGCGTGGAAGTGCAAGTCGGGCACCGGGAGCGGACCGATGGTGGTCATGGCCATGCTGGCGAGGGCGTTGCGGCCGGCGCGGACGGCCAGATCCATGC
Organism: Amycolatopsis sp. NPDC003861; assembly: GCF_053605405.1. Classification (NCBI taxonomy): domain Bacteria; kingdom Bacillati; phylum Actinomycetota; class Actinomycetes; order Pseudonocardiales; family Pseudonocardiaceae; genus Amycolatopsis; species Amycolatopsis sp. NPDC003861. The sequence continues at coordinate 2,643 of NZ_JBSGJD010000297.1, read as the reverse complement.
CGGTGCTGCCGTGGGCGATCGACACGGCGCGCTGGCTGGTCGCTCCGTGCAGCATCCGGCTGGACTCGAGGTCGTCGACGGCCACGAGCTCGCCGAGCGCGGCACCGACGCCGCGCAGATGGAGGTTCGTCCAGCGCATCGTCAGCACCGCCCCATCTGGCTCGGGCGTGCGGGGATGTCAGCGACGATGGCCTCGACCGAGCCGTAGTAGGCCCGCAGCTGACAGGTCGTGATGCACGCGCAGGCGGCGATCTCGTCGAGAGTGACCGATCCGCCGGGCGGCGGGTCGTCGAGTAAATCGCGGGCGGTGTCGGTGATCCAAGTGCGCATGACGTCTTCCTGATCGAGCCGGGTGGTGTGGCACGCCAGGAGCGGGGAGGCGCCGAACGGGTCTGGTCGGCGGGTGGCGTGGTGCTGGACGACGGGTGAGAACGGGGTCAGGTGCGGCGGGCGCGGCCGCTGCGCCGTGTGAGCAGGGCTTTGTGGTGGGCGCGGCGCAGGTCGGGGATCTGGTCGCGGACGGCGCGGTCGAGTTCGGGCATGCGGTGGACGTCGGTGTCGAAGCCGGGGTCGGTGCGGAAGACCTGGGCCAGCACGGAGGCGTTGTTGCTGAGGTTGACCACCGCATACGGCAGGGTCGCGGGGATGTAGATCATGTCTCCGGCCTGCGGGTGGAAGGGCTGCATGGCGTTGCCGGAGAGGACGGCGACGTGGCCGCTGATGATCGCGATCGCGGTTTCGGTGGTGTCGTGCCGTTGCGGGGCGAGTGTGGTGGCGCCGGGCAAGTGCATTCGGCCGCCGGAGAGCGCGCGGGTGGGCACGATTCCGGTGCGCAGGATCGGGGTGAGCGTCTCGCCTTCGTCGGCAAGCTGGCCGGCCGCGGACGGTGTCGGGGTGGTCGTGGTGTCCATCTCGGCAGTTCCTCTCCAGGTGGATTCAGCGGGCCGGGGTGTCGGTGGTGTGGCGGGCGAGTTCGCGGGCCAGCGCGGCGTTGGCGACGGCCTGCGGTACAAGGCGGCGGCCGTGCCCACAGGCGGCGGCGACGGCCAGGACGGGCCGGTCCAGTTCGGTCTCGACCAGTTCCAGTGCGGTGTGGGAAGCCTTGGGGTGGTTTTCGTCGACGAGGCCGGCGATGACGTCGATGTCGCGGCGCAGGTGCCGCAGCGCCCGGTAGAACCGCGGATCCGTCGGCGGGGCCTGGGTGCCGGTGCACATCGGGATGTGCACCGCGGGCATCGGGATCCGCAGCCGTCGCAGCTTCTTATGGAGGGTATTGAGGAACTGCACGGCAGGCACGAGGTCGGTCAGGGCGAAAAGCGGCTGATGGCTGAGGTCGCCGTGGCAGAGGTGGATCCGCCACGTCGCGTCACGGGGTCCGTCTGCGAACACGCGCGCGACCTGCTTCGCCAGCGCCCGCACGGCCGCCGGCCAGAGTGGTCGCGGGGTGCGGTCCAGCGTCGCGAGGACTGCGGGGGTCTCGAGCTGGTAGACGACCTGCTTGCCGTGCTGGCGGTGGATGGTGTGGACGTCGTCGAGCACGGCCTGGCGGAACACCGGCAGATGGGTGACCGCGGCGGTCGGGGTGCCGAAGGTGAACAGCGCCAGGTCGTACGGGTTCGGGATTGACACCTGGTGCGGTGGGAAGTCGCGGTCGTCGTGTAGCTGGGCGCGGGCGGCCATGACGGCGTCGGTGTGGGCGGCGCGGCCGAGGGACAGGTCTTCGGATTCCAGCCAGCGGTCGCGCTTGAGGCGGTAGGTCGGCATGTCGTCGTAGTCTGCGGAGTGGCCGGTGCGGACGGGTTCAAGGGCGTCGACGGCGGCGAGGCCGTCGAGCCAGTCGATGATCCACCGCGGATCCGGATCACACGGCAATCCGGTCAGCGATGTGTCGGTGCGGTGGTCGAGGAACCACTGCATCGTGGCGCGGTGGTCGCCGGTCAAGACGGCGGGCAGCGAGCCGACGAAGTGCACGGCCCGGACGTCCTCGTCGGACGCGGTGTCAGGGTAGTCGGGGCTGGCGTGGCTGAAGACGAGCGTGGACATGGAGATCTCCCCTGGTCGGTGAGTCGATGGGGTGCTGTGTGGGCGTGGGGAGGGGCGCCCGGTGGGGATGTGGGAGCGGGAGGGGTGCGCGGGCCCGCGCTGGAGGGTTGAGGTGGGGGCGCGGGCCCGCGCGGCCTGGGGGTGATCAGCCGGTGACGGCGACGTGGCCCGGCTTCGGTTGCGGCTTGGGCGCGGTCCGGTCACCCGGGTTGTCGCCCTGCTGGTGCCGTTCACCTGGCGTGCCCGGCCGGGACGTCCCGGGGGCGCCGGGCTTGTGCGTAGGGGCCGGGCGGGTGCCGGTGGGCGGGTTACCGGTGGGCGGCGGCGGGGTGCCGACACCACAGCTGACGGTCGCGACGGTGACGGTGATTGCCGTGCCGACGGTCGGCTTGGCCGACGTGGGGCCGCCGGTTCCGCTGGTGCGGTTGGGGGCGGTGCCGGTGGTGACGGTGATGACCCCGGCGGTGCCATGGCCGCCGCCGGTGACTTTGAGGTTGCCGCTACCGCTCTTGGGGGCGCTGGTGGTGATGGCGCCGTTGCGGCAGGTCGCGGTGAACGGCCCGACCGTGGTGCCGCCGACCCGCACCGACGCGACGCGCG
>NZ_JBSGJD010000296.1:0-10831 GCF_053605405.1 Amycolatopsis sp. NPDC003861 | reverse complement strand
GGTGTGTCAAGGCGGGAAAGCGTGCCTTGACACACCCGGCCGCCGACTGAAGGGAAGGCTGGGATGAGGGGCGGGGGAGGTCTGGTGACGTCGTTGGTCGGCTTGCGTTGCCGGCCGCCGGTTGGCAGGTGGGCCGAGGAGAAACCCGCGCCTCCGGCCGCCGGTCTGCGGGAGGCGATGCCGTAGCCGGCTTGCGCTCCCGGCCGCCGGTTCGCACGTGGCCCGAGGACGGCACCCGCGCCCCCGGTTCGCACGTGGCCTGCGGGCAACCGCCGGCCGACGCAGCAAAGGGCACCGAACTTGTCGGTGCCCTCCGCCAGCCCGGAAATCGGGCCCCGCTCAGCCCAGCCGCTTGTCCCAGTCGGCGAAAGCGTCCACCAGATCCGCCGGTGCGCCGGAATCCCGCAGGCGCGCGCCTTCCGCTTCGATGTAATACCGGTACAGCGGCACCAGTCCCGCCGCCAGTTCCGGCTCCACCTCGGCCGGCTCCAGCGGGTGACCCGCGCGGACCTCGCGCGCCAGGCGCACCAGCGATGCCGCCGGGGCGTCCGGCTGGCTCAGGTACCAGTCGATCGCTTCGTCGTTGTTCGCCGCCCGGCCGGTCGGGGTTGTTCCCGAATACAGGAATCTGACCGGGAACAGCACCGCCTTCGTGAACCACACCTTGTCCACCAGCAGCCGCTTCGGCGAGCGGAACTCGGCCGTCACCTCGTCCGTTGCCAGCACCGCGATCGCGAAGCCCGCGCTCTCCAGCAACAGCTCCGACGCCTTCGGGCGGGCCACCTCCGCGCGGACGTCCTCGCCCACCAGGACCCGGCCGTCGTCGGCCAGCTGTAAGCGGTCCAGTGCTGGGAACCGGCCGTCGTCGCGGCCTTCGCGCAATGCCGGCAATGACGCCCAGAACACCGAGAGCTTGCGGTGCAACGGGGTTCGCTGCTGCAGCTCCTCCGTCGTGCTCTGGACCGAATGGGGGTCGCCGGCGTCGGTGAGGACCAGGGCCAGGTCGATGTCGCTCGCCGCCGCGGAATAGCCGCCGTAGGCCAGGCTTCCCAGCAGGTACGCGCCGATCAGGCGCTCTCCCAACGCCTCCTGGTAGGCCTGAGCGGCTTCGACGGCGATTTCGCGGGCCGCGGCAGCCGGTTCCGTGCTCGTCATGCGGCCACCGTATCGCGGACGGCGCACTCCGCGATGCGGTCGGAAACCACGCCGATCACCTGCCACGCCCGGTCCAGCACGGTGATCGCCGCCTCCGGGGTCCAGTCCGCGCGCCGGCGCAGGACTTCGTAGCCCATCTCGAGGTGCTCGACGTCCGCTTCGTCGTGCAGCTCGAAGTACTCGTCGTCGGGGAACGCCTTCGTGCCCGCCTGGCTGAACACCAGGCTGCCCGCCTCGAGGGCCAGGTGCGCCAGGACCGCGCGCTGCACGCCGGGCAGGATCGCGAACTGGTCGACGAACCAGGACGCGCCCATCTCGATGACCGGGTCCCAGACCAGTTCCCGGTCGTCCGCGCGGCTGCGGGCCAGGATCTTGTCGTGGCCGACCTCTTCCGCCTGGTGCTCGCACGCGAGCGCGCGCAGCTCCGGGTCGCTCTCGAAGGTCACCCGCGCGCTGATCATCCGCTGGAAGGCGTTCGACCACGGCTGCAGGTACGTGAGCACCGCCTTCTTCGTCTCGGCCGTGGTGCTCTCGTCGGTCAGCAGCCGGATCAGGGCCGACCCCTCGTACTCCCGCTGCCGCTGCTCGTTGTGGCGGGCGACCCGCTCGACGTCCTGCTCGGTCACGATCTGCTCCTTCTGCTGGGCTATCCGAGATCGACGGGCGAAAGAGGGGAGGGGGGCGGCCGGTCGAAGACCGGGAACCGGAAGTACGTGGTCACGTCGCCGTGCCGGCCCGCGGCGCGGAAGCTCACCAGTTCCAGCACCCGGGCCCCCGGGCCGCTCAACGGTCCAGGCGCGAGCGCGGCGGCGAGCGTGCGGAACGGGCCGGGGTCGACGCCTTGGTCGTGCAGCAGCTCGGCCGTGCGCTCCACGGCTTCACCGTCGTCCGGCGTGAGCGCGGGCAGCCGCAGATACGTCGTGGACTCCGCGGCACGGTCCACGCCGGACCGGAAAGCCAGGCAGCTCAACGCCGCCTCACCGGCGTCGCCGTCCGGGCCGGCCAGCGTCCGGTACGCGGCGCGGGCCCGGGCGGAGTCGTGGTGCAGGGCCACCGCGGCGACGCGCTCGACCTCGGCGAGGCCGGCGTCGTGGTTGCGGTAGTAGATCTTCACGCGGGCTTGGGCCTCGTCGGTCAGATCGACGGCGAAGAACTCGATTTCGCGGTTGCCTTCGACAGTTTCGACACGACGGCGGGTGTCGGCCCAGGCCTCGCCGAGGCCGAGCCGCGCCATCGCCTCGGCGACCGCGGCCTCGCGCTGCGCGTGCGGCCACGAATACAGCCCGAAGTACGTCTTGTGCACCACTCCGGACGGGGGCCGCCAGGCGATCGAATGCCACAGCGGCGCCGGCGACGGCCGGCCCGCGCGCGGGGTGAACGTCTCGTGGACGTGGTCGAGACGGCGGGTGCGGAAAACGCTGTCACCAGGCCAAACCACGTCGTGGCCGAGGCTGTCGAACAGCACCCGCAGCTCCGGTCGCGGACCGGACCAGTTGACCGACATCTCGGCCGGGAACCCGTCGTCCGCCACATAGGACGACGGGTCCGGGGCCGGCCCGATCCGCTCGTGCGCCCACGGCGGCAGCAGCGCCCGCAGCATCCGGGTGGTCCGGACGGACTGCTCCAAGGGGACGTCCAGCGCTTCGCACGCGGTGGACCACAGCCCACCCAGAAAGTCACCGAAGAGTCGACCCTGAGCCGGATAGTTTTCCCTTATATATTCAGGAAACTCCGGCACGCGACTCGTCACGAGCGGATGCTATCAGTTGGATGCTTGCTCAACTAAAAGTCTGCACCCGGGTGGTCCAGTCAATTGCGCCATGTGGGTACGCCGGTGCCCGCCGCGGCCACGGAGGGCCACAACGGACACCGGCGCTGTCCAGTCAGGACAAAACCGGACAACGCGCAGGTCTCAGACCCGCGCGGGCACCACGGTCATCGCGTGCTTGACGAGCCGGATCAGCGCGAGCTTGCTGGAGTCACGGTCGCGTGCGTCACACATGACGATCGGCACACGGTCCGGGACCACCAGTGCCTCGCGGATCTCGTCGGCGGTGTAGCGCGGCGCGTTGTCGAAGCAGTTCACCGCGACGACGAACGGGATCTTCCGGCGCTCGAAGAAGTCGATCGCGGCGAAGCTGGTCTCCAGCCGCCGGGTGTCGACCAGCACGACCGTCCCGATCGCCCCGCGGGCCAGGTCGTCCCACATGAACCAGAAGCGCGCCTGGCCCGGCGTCCCGAACAGGTACAGCACGTGCCGCGGCGAGATGGTGATCCGGCCGAAGTCGAGCGCGACCGTCGTGGTCGTCTTCCGCTCGACGCCGGACAGGTCGTCGACGCCGGCGCTCGCCTCGGTGAGCACCTCTTCGGTGGTCAGCGGCGGGATCTCGCTGACCGAACCGACCATCGTGGTCTTCCCGGCACCGAAACCGCCGGCGATGATGATCTTGACCGGGGTGGGGACCAGTTCGGCCCCGGTGCCGTCAGTACTTGATGAGGCCATCGAGAACCGCCTGGAGTGTTTCGAGGTCCGGCGACTGCGCCGGGTTATGGGTGGGCGAGCGCGTGATGACGAGGCCGCGTTCGATCAGGTCGCCGACGAGCACGCGCACGACCCCCAGCGGGATCTTCACGTAGACGGCGATCTCGGCGACCGACACCGGGTGGCGGCACAGCTGCACGATCGCCACGTGCTCCGGGCCCAGCCCGGTCGGCTCCTGCTCCGAGCGCAGGGTCATCACCTGCGTGGACAGGTCCAGCCGCGCGGTGCCGGCCGGCGTCCGGCCGCTCGTGATCGTGTACGGCCGGACCAGCGGCCCGGCGGCTTCGTCGTACCAGCCGTCTTCGGTACTCATGTGGCCTCCCGCAGCACCGACGCCGCTTCTCGCGGCGCGGACGCCATGTAGTCGCCGACGCGCTTGACGAGCCGGCTCATCTCGTAGGCGATCATCTCGACGTCGACGTTGTCCGCGGCCAGCACGGCGAGGCACGCACCCTGGCCCGCCGCGGAGACGAACAGGTAACCGCGCTCCATCTCGATCATGTTCTGCAGCACCGGGCCGCGGTTGAACTGCTTGCTCACCCCCTTGGCCAGGCTCTGCAGGCTGGAGGCGATGGCCGAAAGCTGGTCCGAGTCGTCCTTGCTCATCCCGGCCGACTTGCCGATCAGCAGCCCGTCGGCGGACAGCACGATGGCGTTCTGCGCGCCGACCACGCGGTTCACCATGTCGTCGAGCAGCCAGTTGAGATCGGGTTTGGGGCTCCCGTACTCGTTCATTCGACTTCAGACCCTGACTTTCCTGTGTGGACTTCCGTGTGTGTGGGGCCGGGGGAATTACGAGTCGTCGTCCGGTCCGCCGCGCCCGCGGCGGGTGCCCTTGTGGAACGCCGCGAGCGTGCGCGCGGTGCCTTCGCCCGGCGCCACGACTTCGTCCTCGCTGTCGTCGGGTTCGTTCTCGAGCTGGGCGACGAGGTTCTGCTGCGGCTCCCGCCGGGGCAGCCGGGGCCGGTCGTCGGTCGGCTTCACGTCCGTCGCCGGGGTGATCGGCGCCGGCTCCGGCGCCGCCGCCGGCACGGAGGGCAGCGGGTCGGGCGGGGTGAGGGCGCGTGCCGGGTACGGCCTCGGCTTGGTGTCTCGCTTCATCGGGATCTGGCCGCTGAACGAGCTGGGCGTGTCCATCGTGCGGAGCGGGCTTTCTGCTGCCTGCGGTGCCGGGGCGCCCACCGGCGCGAGGACCGCGGTGGTCTCGGCCGGCGACGATTCCACGGCCGCGGCCGGGTCCCCGTCCTCGCCGGCCAGGTGCTGGGTGGGGATCAGGACGGTGGCGCGCAGGCCGCCGTAGCGGGACGGGTCGAAGGTGACGGTGATGCCGAGCCGCGCCGCCAGGCGCGCGACCACGAACAGGCCGAGGCTGGAGTCGGCCCGCAGCGCCATCGCGTCGAACTCGGGAGCTTCGGCCATCATCGCGTTCGCCCACTCGCGGACGCCGTCCTTCATGCCGAGCCCCTGGTCCGAGACGTCGACGACGACGCCGCGCGCGACCATCCGGCTGGTCACCTCGACCGGCGAGCCGGGCGGCGAGAACGACGTCGCGTTGTCGACCAGCTCGGCGACGAGGTGGATCGTGTCGGCCACCGCGGCCCCGACGATCGCGACGTCGGGCACCTGCTCGACCTGGACCCGCGCGTACTGCTCGGTTTCCGAGACGGCCGCACGCAGGACCTCCATCAGCGGCACCGGCTTGCGCCAGCGGCGGCCGGGCTGCTTGCCGCCGAGGATGATCAGGTTCTCGGTGGTGCGGCGGGCGCGGGCGGCCAGGTGGTCGAGCTGGAACAGCGCCGCCAGCTGCGTCGAGTCGTCCTCGCGCGCTTCCATCTCGTCGAGGATCTGCAGCTGCTGGTGGACCAGGACCTGGTTGCGGTGCGCGATGCCGAGGAACACGTTGTGCACGCCGCTGCGGGCCTTGGCCTCGCTCGCCGCGGCGTTGACGGCGGTCAGCTGGGCGACGTTGAACGCCTCGGCCACCTGCCCGATCTCGTCGCGGCCGTGGTCGAGCCGGGGGAGTTCTTCCTTCAGGTCGACGGGTTCGCCGCTCTTCAGCCGCTCCACGATGTCCGGCAGCCGGTTGCGGGCGAGGTCGAGGGAGTCGTTGCGCAGCCGCGCGAGACGGGTCATCAGGGCGCGGTCGACGAGCGAGCGGGACACCCGCACCGCGACGATGATCGCCGCCAGCGAGGCGAGCAGGGCGACGATGGAGCCGATGATGACGTTGCGCAGCTGGGCGTCGCCGGCGTCGATCGCGGCCGCGGAAACCTTGTCCGCCTGGGTGATCGCGAGGTCGTTCAGGCCCTGGGCGACCTGGTTCGTCGCGTTCTGCCAGTCCGTTTCGGACACCGGCACGGAGTTCTGCTCGCCCGCCGACCACGGGCCGTGCTTGACGAGCGCTTCTTCGGCCGTCGCCAGCTGGCGCCAGGCCGTGCTGGTGGTCAGCGCCTGGTACTTCTGGCGGACGCCCGGGTCGAGGAACGGCGCGACCTGCTCCAGCTGGGTCCGGTAGAGCCCCGACAGCTGCGCGAACTGGGCGAAGTCGCCGGGCGCGAACGTGCCGGCGGAGTAGGCCGTCGAGACCAGCGACGTCTCGCGCGACATCATGTCGCCGGCGCGGAACACCGACGTCGCCGTGATGCCGCCGGTCGCGGCCTCGGCGTCGGGGACGACCCGGGCCTGGGTGTCGAAGAGGTTGGACGCGGTGTCCATCACGCCGTTGTAGTAGGCGTTGACCTGACCGCGGTCGATGCTGCGGAAGCTGATCTGCGAGCGCAGCACGGGCAGCTGGTCGAACTGGGCCTTCAGCGCGTTCACCTTGGACGCGATCTCGTCCGGCGCGTTGGAGATCGTCGCGGCGAACGCGTCCTTCAGCGCGACGAGCTTTTCGTCGGTGGCCTTCTGCTGCTGCTGGAGCCGGGCCGGGCCGAGCGCGGGGTCGTCCAGGTACTGCAGCGCGGTCTGGCGTTCCTTCTGGAACTCGGCCAGCGCGGTGGCGGCGGGGATGGAGACCTCACGCACGGAGGCCGCGACCAACCGGACGTAAACGCCGTTGAAGAGGAAGTAGGACGAGACCGCGATCCACAGCACCAGCAGCGTCACGCTGGGAATGAGAACGGTCCTGGTCAGCCTTTTGCGGATCGACTTGTCGTACGGCTTGTCCGACTCGTCCCGGGGGTCTTTGTTCAGCACGGCGGTTCACGAACTCCTGAGTGACGGTCGGCGAGGAATGGGGACCCGGACGAGGAAGCGGACACGACGATGGGACACAGCGGCCGCCGTCACCTCGTCTTCGCCTCACCCTCCGTGTTGCCGCAGAATCGATCAGGGTCCGTTTTTTACCACGAACCCCTGACACCCGGTCGGTGCGACCCGGCTTGCGGACACTCGTCCGGCTGGTGGCGAACGGTGTTTACTGTCTGCTCCGGCGCGATTACCGGCATTTCCTCTGGTTATGACGCTGCGAGCTAATTCGGGCTGTCGAGCGCTGGGCCGAACGGGTGAAAGTGAATTCCGCCGGTTCGCCGTCTGCGGTCCATCACGGCGGAGGAAAAAGGGGAACGGGCGGTGCCTGGAAGTGCCCGCCGGGGCGCGGTCCGCGCCGTCGGACGCGGGTGAGGGCGACGCTGCGTAGCTTTACATCCGATGAGTGGTTGTCAAGCATGCTCGACATCGGCTACCGTCATGTCCACTCAGCCGCCAAGGAGGGTGTGATGAGCGAAGCGACCGGGACCCTGCCCGCCGGCTCGACCGAGGTGTGGCGCGACCGCAAGCGGTACCTCTGGCTGATCGGCCTGGTCGTGCCCTCCCTGGCGTTCCTCGCCATCGGGCTGCACGCCGCCACCGGGTGGGGCGGCTGGTTCTGGATCGGGCCGGTCGTGATCCTGGTGATCGTTCCCCTCGTCGACCTCGTCGCCGGGCTGGACCGGAGCAACCCGCCCGACGACGTCATCGCCCGGCTGGAGAACGACCGCTACTACCGCTGGATCACCTTCGCCTTCCTGCCCGTCCAATACCTCGGCTTCGCGGCCGCGTTCTGGCTGATCGCGCGCGGCGACCTCACCGTGGCGGACAAGATCGGCCTCGCGGTGTCGATCGGGTGCGTCGGCGGGATCGGCATCAACACCGCGCACGAACTGGGCCACAAGAAGGAAAGCCACGAGCGCTGGCTGTCGAAGATCGCGCTGGCGCAGAGCTGGTACGGCCACTTCTACATCGAGCACAACCGCGGCCACCACGTCCGCGTGGCGACGCCGGAAGACCCGGCGAGCAGCCGCGTCGGCGAAAGCTTCTACCGCTTCTGGCCGCGGACGGTCTTCGGCTCGCTGAAGTCGGCGTGGCGCCTGGAGCGCAAGCGTTACGCCCGGCGCGACCGCCACCCGTACCGGCTCGGCAACGACGTCGTCAACGCCTGGCTGATGTCCGCGGTGCTGTGGGCGGCGCTGGTCGCCTGGCTCGGCGCCGGAGTCCTGCCCTACCTGGTGATCCAGGCCGTGGTCGGGTTTTCGCTGCTGGAGGTCGTCAACTACATGGAGCACTACGGGATGCTGCGGCAGCGCGTCGGCGAGCCCGGGCGGCGCCGGTACGAGCGCGTCGATCCCAGCCACAGCTGGAACTCCAACAACATCGCCACGAACGTCCTGCTCTACCACCTGCAGCGGCACAGCGACCACCACGCCAACCCGACCCGGCGCTACCAGACGCTGCGCGACTTCGCCGAGTCGCCGGTGCTGCCCACCGGGTACGCCGGGATGATCGTGCTCGCGCTGATCCCGCCGCTGTGGCGCCGGGTGATGGACCCGCGAGTGCTCGCCCACTTCGACGGCGACATCTCGCGCGCCAACATCCAGCCTGGCCAGCGGGCGAAAGTCCTGGCCCGGTACGGAACCCGCGTGACGGCGGCGGCCCCCGAGCTCGCCGACACCCGCGGCGACGCGACCGAAGGCGGCAGGTGTCCCGGCTGCGGGTACGTCTACGACGAGCAGCGCGGCGACCCGCGGGAGGGTTTCCCGGCCGGCACGCCGTGGGCGGCGATCCCGGACTCCTGGTGCTGCCCGGACTGCGGCGTGCGCGAGAAGGTGGACTTCGTCGCACCGGGCCGGGTGGACCGGGCCGGGGCCTAGAATGCCGATCATGAGCAGGGCGGTCCAGGTGCCGGCGGAAGGCGGGCAGCACCGGCGGCCGATCATCGCCGCGGCGATCGAGCTGACGGCGCGGTCCGGCTGGCAGGCCGTCACGATGGCGCGGCTGGCCGAGCTGGCCGGGGTCAGCCGCCAGACCGTGTACAACGAGATCGGGTCCAAGCCCGCGCTGGCCGAAGCGATGGTCGCGCACGAGCTCGACCGGTTCCTCTCGGTCGTCGGCGCCGCCTTCGACCGCCACCCGGACGACCTGGTCGAGGCGATCTACGACGCCGTCCGCGCGGTCCTCGAACTCGCCGACGACAACACCCTGCTGCGCGCGATCGTCTCGGCGACGCACGGCACCGCCCCCGAACTCCTCCCGCTGCTGACCACCGACTCGGGCGCACTGCTCGCCCAGGCGAAGGCGGTGGTGGCCGGCCGCGTGGCGGCCTACCGCCCGCCGCTGACCGGCGACCAGGTCGACGTGGTGATCGACCTGGTCGTCCGCACGGTCCTCAGCCACGTGATGCAGCCGTCGGACACCCCGGCCCGCACGGCCGACGGGCTGGCCTGGGTGGCCGCGCGGGTCCTCGGCGTGACGGCGAATCCTCCGCTGCGCCACACCTAACGCAGGCCGTGCCGGTCCAGCCAGCCCGCGATTTCCCAGGCGATCTCCTTGGGCCGGTCCTCCTGGGCGTGGTGCCCGGCCTCCCCGCACGCGACGACGTCGAGCGCGGCGATGTGCTCCGAGCACCACTGCGCCATCTTCTCGCCGATGAGCAGCGTCGGGGACCCTTCGAAGGTCAGGAGCAGCTTCGGGGTGCCGTCGCTGCCCGCGAGCCACTCGTCGTAGGCCTCGATGCGCTCGACGAGCTCGGCCGGGTCACCGCCGAGGGGCAGCTGGCGGGCCCACGCCAGCACCGGGCGACGGCTTTCGGGGGTCGGGAACGGGGCGAGGAAGGCCGCCAGGTCGTCGTCGCCGACGGGGGTGCGCACTCCGCCGGTGTACGCCTGGCGGATGAACAGGTCCCGCGTCAGCACCATGTCTTCGCCGACACCGGGGGTGCGGATCTTCCGCGAGCGCTCGGCCGCCTGCGGGGTCAGGTCGTCCCAGGCCATCGGCTTGACGATGGTTTCGAAGAACGCGAGCCCGCGGACGCGGCCGGGGTGCCGGGCGGCGAAGTCGAAGGCGAGCGCGCCGCCCCAGTCGTGTCCGACGAGGACGACGTCGTCCAGACCGAGAGCGTCGAACCACCTGTCGAGGTGGCCGGCGTGGTCGGCGAAGGTGTAGGCGATGTCCGGCTTGGGCGAGCGGCCCATGCCGATGAGGTCGGGGGCCAGCAGGCGTCCGCCGCCGACGTGCGGAAGGACGTTGCGCCAGCTGTGCGACGAACTCGGGTTGCCGTGCAGGAAGACGATCGGGGTACCGGTGCCGGTTTCTTCGTGGTGCAGCATGGTTTCAGGGCTCCAATGGGGTTTCGAGGAGAAGGGTGAGCTCGCGGGCCAGCGCGGCGGTGCGGTCGCCGTGCCGGCCGCCGAGCGGGGCGAGGAGCCGGTCGAGCAGCTCGGCCACGGTGGCGATCGCCGGTTCGGTCACCTCGCGCCCGCGGGCGGTGAGGCGCAGCCGGACGGTCCGGGTGTCGGCCGGGTCGCGGGTGCGCTCGACGAGGCCGTCGGTGTCGAGCGTGCGGGCGAGCTTGGAGACGTAGAGCGCCTCCAAGCCGGTGTGGTCGGCCAGTTCGCGCTGGCTCGGGCTCGTTCCGGCCCGCTCCAGGCCGGACAGCGAGGACAGGAAGACGTACTGCGCGTGCGTCAGCCCGAGGGGGGCGAGGGCGCGGTCGACGGCGACCCGCCACTTCGTGGAAAGCCGCCAGACGAGGTGACCGGGGGTGCTCATGCCAGATACTGTACATGGCTACTAAGTACATGGCTACTATTTCGCCCGCGTAGGTCGTGAGTGGTAAGGCGGGTTCTAACCCGCCTTACCACACACGACGGTGGTGGCTGG
>NZ_JBSGJD010000295.1:0-10932 GCF_053605405.1 Amycolatopsis sp. NPDC003861 | reverse complement strand
CACCGCGCCCAGCCCGGGCGCCAGCGCCGGGAACAGCTCGCGGGCCTGCGCCGGGTCGAGAAGCCGGACCTCGCCCATCTCGGGCGCGTTCGCCGCCCGCGACGTCAGCCGCTCGTGGGCTTCGGCCAGTTCCGCGTCGTCGGCCGAGACCACCATTCCGCCGACCACCTCGAACGACGAACCTTCCAGCTCCGCGGTGAACTCCCGGTAGTACCGGCCCGCGGCCGCCGCGAGCGGGTAGACCGCGTCGTCCCAGCGCGATGTCCAGGGGCTGACGATGCCGGCGCCGGCTTCGGTCGCCGTCCCCGGGCGCGCCGCGTCCGCGACGATCACTTCCGCGCCGCGGCCCGCCAGGTGCCAGGCCGTCGCCGCGCCGCCGATTCCGCTGCCGATCACAAGCACTCGCATGCTTCCCACCCTGCCCGATCTTGCCGCGCCCGGGCCAACGGGATAACCCACGCAGACGCCCGGCCGGTCGTATGCTGCGCGCCATGCCGAGCCGTGCCGAGCGGTATTTCGCCCATCTCGACACCCTGACCGGGTCCGCCGCGCCCCGGCTGCAGCCCATCCCGTCGACGCAGCCCGGGCTCGACGACGTCATCTCGTTCGTCTACGCCGACGAACCCGAGCCGCGCTACCTCACCGGCGCGACCTACGGCCTCTCGCTGGCCGACCACCCGGACTGGCACGGCGTCCGGCCCGAGCTGTGGATCAGCGTCCGGTCCGACGACCCGGTCTGGGCCCTGGCCATCGGTTACCTGGCCGAGCAGCTGCGCGGGACGTGCCCGTTCGTCTACGGCGACACCATCGACTTCGGCCAGCCGATCGCCCCGGAGTCGTCGATGACGGCGTTCGCGGTTTCGGCGCCCGCAAGCCTCGACGCGCACCAGTACACGCTGATCGACATCGGTGGCGCGCCGATCAGCATCGCGGGCTGCTACCCGGTGCACGACACCGAGCGGAAGTACATCCGCGAGCACGGCATCGACGCGTTCTGGCAGCTGGACTGGGACCTCTACGACGTCCGCCGCCCACCGGTGGTCTAGCGACGCTGCACCAATTCCCGGACCGCCTCGACGAACGCCTCGGCGTCCAGCTCGTCGTCCCACGAAGCCTGCAGCAGCAAGCCCTGGTAGATGGCCACGAGCACCCGGATCACGGCGTCCGGTGCGACGTCGCCGAACGCCTCTCGCTGGTCGTCGACGCCTTGACGGGCCAGGGCGCGGATCCGGGGTTCGCGGACGGTTTCCGCCCACGCCTGCAGCCCGAGGTTCCGCTGCTGTGCCGCGTCCGGCCCGGCGATCTCCCGCAACAGGCCGAGGTAGCCGGCCAAGGGATCGTCGGCGTCGCCCAGGCCGGTCGCCCGGGCCGTGTGCCATTCGCCGACGATCGCGAGGATCATGTCCTCCTTGCCGGTGAAGTACCGGTAGATCAGCCCGGCGGACAGGCCGGACTCCTTGACGATGTCCTGCATCGAAGTGCGGTGGAACCCGGCGCGGGCGAAGCAGCCGGCCGCGGCGTCGAGAATCTGACGGCGGCGGCTCGCCAGGTGTTCCTCGCTGACCTTGGGCATCTACCGGACCACCGCCCACGCGATCCGGTAGAACTCGGCGGCCGGCTCGCCCCGGTGGTAGCGGGCGGCCGCGTCCTTCGCCGACAGGTCGCCCTTGAGGTCCAGACCTCGTTCGGCCAGGTACCCGGGGACGTCGGCGGGCCGGAAGCCGAACGTCCACGGTTCACCGACCTGCGCGACCTTCCGCTGCCAGGCGACGTCGGCGCCGAGCACCGCCCGGTCGACGTAGGTGAAGATGATCGTGCTGCCCGGCGCGGTGATGGCGGCGAGGTCGCGGAGCGTCGAGTCGACGGCCTGCTCGGTGAGGTAGTTGGTGACGCCTTCCCAGACGACGGCCGTGCGCTTGCGCGGGAAGCCGTCGAGGGCCGTGACAAGGCTGTCGGTGCCGAGGTCGACGGGGACGTAGTGCACGTGCGGCCGGTCCGCGACGCGCTGCCGCTTGGCCCGCTGGGTCAGAGGGTGGTCGACCTCGTAGGTGGGCAGCCTGCCGGCGATGCGGTGGGCGCGGCTGTCGTACCCGGCCCCGAGCAGGAGCACCTGGTCCGGCTCGGCCCCGGTGAGCAGGTCGTCGATCAGCCGGGTGCGGGCGACCGCCGACATGCGCGGCCCGCCCGGGTAGAAGTGGTCGATCGCGCGCGCGATGCCGTGCCCGAGCGGCCGGACGGCCGCGGCCCGCACGAGCCAGCGGTAGCGGGCCGGCAGAAACCGGATGGCGAGGTCGTCGGCGAAGAGCCGGTCGCGGCGCCGGGTCTCCAGGGCGCGGAACAGGGCGACGTGCTCGGCGGTTCGGCTGGCGGAACGCATGCGGCCAGCATAGCGAATGAACGTTCATTTTTCATCGGGCACGAGTCTGTCGCCGTTCACGCCCGGTAGGCGGCCGCCGCGATCCGGGCGAACGAGCGGATCAGCGGGTTCGCGTCGCCGTCTTGCCAAGCGACGACCACCGGATTCGGGGCCATGTCCGGCAACGGCACCACGGCCAGCTCCCCCGGCGGCCGGTGCCCGAGCGGCATCAGCCCGACCGTGCCGTTCCACAGCACGGCCTGCAGACATTCTTGGACGGCCCGCACCACCGGCCCCTCGCGGGGTTCGCCACCGTGCCAGTACGCCTGCCAGACCGGGTCGGTGCCGTCCGGGAACCGGAACCAGCGCCGTCCGGCCAGGTCGGCGAGCGCGAGGTGATCGCGGCCGGCCAGCGGGTCGTCGGCCCGCAGCACCGCGCCCACCGGGTCGGCGCGCAGCTCGTGCACCGTCAGGCCGGTCTGGTCGAACGGCCCGCGGGTCAGCGCGACATCGACGAGCCCGGCGCGCAGGCCGCAGGTCGGGTCGGTGAGGTCGGCGTCGCGGACGCGGACCTCGACGTCCGGGTGCCGGGCCCGGTGGGCCTCGGCGAGCCGGGTCGCGGCGGGGTCGGCCCCGTCACCGAGGATGCCGACGGTCAGGGTCGGTGTGCCCGCCGCCGTGGCGACGCGCACGCGAGCCTGGTCGGCCTGGTCGAGCAGCGCCCGCGCTTCGGCCAGCAACGCCGTTCCCGCCGGGGTGAGCGCGACGCCCGCGGCGGACCGCAACAGCAGGACGGCCCCGACGTCGGTTTCCAGTTGCTTGATCGCCCGGCTCAGCGGCGGCTGGCTCATGTGCAGCCGCGCCGCGGCCCGGCCGAAGTGGAGTTCCTCGGCGACCGCGACGAAGTACCGCAGCGTGCGCAGCTCCATGACCGGCGACGATAGGCGCCCGGTATCGGCGCCACCGAACCGGTCTTGGACGGCGGCGGACGAGCGGCGGTGGAATCGGGGCATGACCGAGCTGAACGATCCCGCCGTGCGTGTCGCCGGCGCCCGGGAGATCGCCCCCGACCTGCTGGTGATCCCGAACGACCACGTCGATTTGGTGCCGAACATCGGCATCATCGGCGGCACCGAGGCCGTCCTGGTCGTCGACACCGGCATCGGCACCGCCAACGCCGAGCAGGTGCTGGCCTTCGCGCGCGAAGTGGCGAAGGGCCGTCGCCTTTATCTGACCACGACCCACTTCCACCCCGAGCACGCGTTCGGCGCGCAGGTGTTCGCCGGTGAAGCCACTTACCTGGTCAACCGTGGCCAGGCCGAAGACCTCGCCACCCGCGGCCCCGGCTACCTGGAGATGTTCCGCGGCCTGGGCGAGACGATCGCCCGCCGCCTCGACGGCGTCAGCGTGCCCACCCCCGACTTGGTCTACAACGAGCACACGCTCGACCTCGGCGGCCGGACCGTCCGGCTGCGGCCCACGGGCCGGGGTCACACCGCCGGCGACCAGGTCGTCGAGGTCCCGGGCGCCGGCGTGTTGTTCACCGGCGACCTGGCCGAAACCGGGCAGTTCGCGATCTTCCCGTGGTTCCCGCCGCACGACACGGACGTCTCGGGCGTGGGCTGGCTCGCGGTGCTGGACCGGCTGATCGCGTCCGGACCGCGAGTGGTCGTACCGGGCCACGGCGCCCTCGGAGGGCTGCCGGTGCTCACCGACGTCCGCGACTACCTGCGCGAACTCCGCGACGAAACCTGGCGCCGCCGGGATTCGGCGATGGGCGTGGACGAACTCACCACCGAGGTGCGCGCTTTGCTCGTCGAGCGCCACCCCGAGTGGGCCGGCCGAGAGTGGATCGAGCCGGGCATCGGGTGCCTCTGCGCGGAGCACGGCGTCACGGCGTGACGAG
Organism: Amycolatopsis sp. NPDC003861; assembly: GCF_053605405.1. NCBI lineage: Bacteria > Bacillati > Actinomycetota > Actinomycetes > Pseudonocardiales > Pseudonocardiaceae > Amycolatopsis > Amycolatopsis sp. NPDC003861. Next base: position 6,670 of record NZ_JBSGJD010000295.1, on the reverse strand, counting down.
CCACTCGACGATCGCGCGCGAGATGGCGCCACCAGCCCGCTCGTCGTAGCCCTCGAAGCACGGCATCGAGTTCGCCTCCAGGAAGAACCATTCCCCGGTGGCGCGCTCGATCTTGAAGTCGACGCCCAGGAGAGGAACGCGGCAGTGCGCGGTCAGCCGCGCGCAGCCTTCGGCGATCTCTCGCGGCGGCACCAGCGGGCGGTAGTCGTTGACGCCCCGGACGGTCCGGTAGTCGAGCACCGGCGAGTCGATCAGCTCGCCGAACGACCGGTCGCCCACGACGTGGATCCGCACGTCCGGCCCGGTGATCCGCTCCTGGAACAGCACCGGCAGGTCGACGAGCCGCGGCAGCCGGGACTCGTGGTGCGGCTCGAAGACCGTCGCCCACGTCTTCGTGGCGCTGGCGCCTTTGAAGATCGCCCCGGCCCGGCAGCCGCGGACGAAGTCCAGCGCCTCCTGCGGGTCCGAGGTGAGGCAGGTTTCCGGAACCTGCCACCCGCCGACTTCGCCGAGGGTCACCGCGTGCAGCAGCTTGGTGAACCCGGACGCTTCGCGCAGCGGCGGGTTCATCACCTTGCCGGGCAGGAATTCGAGGATCAGCGCCAGCGCCTCGGTCTGGCCCGCGGAGGCCGCGGCGAGTTCGGGCGTCGGGGCCGCGGAGGCGACGTCCACGAGCCGGCACCAGACGGCGTCGAAATCCTCGGCGCGGTGAGTTTCGCCGTCCAGCGACAGCTGGGTATCGGCCGGGCTGTCCAAGGGAATCCGGATGCGGCCGCGCATGGCCAGCGAGGGCAGGTCGACCGGCCGGAACGCGACCCCGGCCCCGCGGAGCGCCCGCAGCCCGGCCGTGAAGGTCGGGTCGGCGGCGACACCGAGGCAGAGGATCATGAGGTGAGCCCGGCCAGCAGGGCCGCGTAGACCTGGTCCTCGAAGTCCGGGAACAGGTGGTGCCCCGGCCAGCACGAGACGTCGGCCAGCCGCGGGATTCCCACCTCCAGGTCCACCCGGAAGTCGGCGAACATCGTTCCCCGCCTTCGGATCCAGGCGACGATCGGGGCCACCCGATCCGCCGTCTCCGCGTCGGGCCGTGCTCGCCCGTCACCTGCCTCGAAGGTCTCGGCTCCGGCGACGACGAACCGGCGGGTGCGGCCCGGGTCGCCGATCTGGACGACATCGAACCGGCTGCGCGGGGCGTCCGGGTCCAGCACTGTCCACTCGGGAATCCGGTACACCTCCTGTCCCGGCGCCGTACCGTCGTTGAGGATCACCGTGCGCGGTGGCTCGACCACCCCGGCACTCGCGAGTTCGAGTGGGTCCAGGCGCGCGAAGAACCCGTGCTCCGACGGCCGGTTGACCACCGGCCCCGGCCACAGGGCGACCGCCGACCAGAACGCCGCGTAGGTCTCGGCCGCGGCGAAGGCGCGGTCCGGATCCTGCTCGTCACCCCAGCCGCCGGTCCCGCGGTTGAGGATCCCGGCCACTTCGGCGCCGTCGAACGTCAGCCGCGCCCGGCAAATCCGCTCGCGAGTCGACCGCACCGAGACGCCGACCCGGCCGAACTCGTGCGCGATGACCGCCGCAACCCCTTGCGAGGTCGCGAAAGCGGTGAACCGGGCCGCCGTCTCGTCCGTGTCCGCGGCGATGACCAGGAGCGTCATCGGCCGCTGGTTTCCCAGACTTCGAGGGCCGCCGCGACCTGCCAAGCGGTTCGCGCCAGCTCGTCGACCACCGCGGGCCGCGCTTCGGCCGGGATGAACGGGTCGCCGATCGGGACGGATTCGTCGTCGTCAGCGGAACCCGGCATACCGCTCCATCGATTCGCTGGTCTCGGTGTTCTCGCTGGTTTCCGTCATCTCGGAACGCTCGGTGGTCTCGCTGCCTTCGGTGCCTTCCTTTCCTTCGGAGCGCTCGGTGTTTTCGGAACTCTCCGTTCCTTCGGACCCGATGCGGGACACTTCGGGAATTCCGGCCGCGGAAGTCACGCCGAGGTAGCTCGCGGCGCGCCTTCTGATCTCGACCGGGAAATCGGTGAACACAGCTTCGTCACCCATCCTGACCCCTCCACGCCCCACCGCCGCCGGTCTTTCCATGGGAGCACCCGGCGAAAGCGGGTGTCAACGCTGCCCCGCGCGATGCACCTGCATGGGGCAGCGTCGATTCCCGGGAACCGTTTCTTTTTCACCGGGTGTGGGCCGTGCGCAATTCCGGGTCACCGATTACGCTCGGGCGCCGAGCACCGCCATTGCCGCGTTGTGGCCGGGGATGCCGCTGACACCACCTCCTCTCGCGGCACCCGCACCACACAGCAGGATGCGTTCGTGGGCGGTCTCGACGCCCCAGCGGCCGGCCTGGGCCGGGTCTTCCGCATACGGCCACGACAGGTCCCGGTGGAAGATGTGCCCCGCCGGAAGGCCCAGCTCGGCTTCCAGGTCCAGCGGGGTCTTCGCTTCCACACAGGGCCTGCCGTCCGGTGCGATCAGCAGGCAGTCCTCGATCGGCTCGGCCAGCACGCTGTTCAGCGAAGCGAGCGTCGCGCGCAACGCCGCTTCGCGTGCCTCTTCGTTGCGCCCCTGGAAGAGGCGTGCCGGCATGTGCAGGCCGAACAGGGTGAGGGTGTGCGTGCCGGCCGCGCGTTCGGCCGGGCCGAGGATCGACGGATCCGTCAGCGAGTGGCAATAGATCTCGCAGGGCGGCAGCGTGGGGATCCCGCCCGCCGCCGCCTCGCGGTACGCCGTTTCCAGCTGGCTGAAGGTCTCGTTGACGTGGAAGGTGCCCCCGAACGCTTCGGCCGGATCGATGTCCGGGTCACGCAGCCTCGGCAGCCGCGTCAGCACCATGTTCACCTTCAGCTGTGCGCCTTCCGGGCGCTCCGCCGGATCCTCGGCCAGGAGCCGCGCGAGCGTCGCCGGCGCGACGTTCGCGAGGACGTGCCCGCCCCGGACGACGAACTCGGTGTCGTCACGCCGGTAACGCACCTCGCCGTCCGGGTCGATCGCGAGCACCTCGACCCCGGTCACCAGGCGCGCGCCCGCCGCGGCGGCGACCGCCGCGAGCGAACGGGTGACCGCGCCCATGCCGCCGACCGGGACGTCCCAGTCGCCGGTGCCGTTGCCGATCACGTGGTAGAGCAGGCACCGGTTCTGCCGCAGGTCCTCGCCGTCCGCCGGGGCGAACGTGCCGATCAGCGCGTCGGTGAGCACCACGCCGCGCACCGTGTCGTGGCCGAACCACGACCTGAGCGCTTCGCCGATCGGCCGTTCGAACAGCAAGGACCACGCCTCGGCATCGCCGACGCGTTCGCGGAAGTCCACTTCGGACAGCAGCGGTTCGGTGAGCGTCCCGAACGCACGCCCGGCGACGCGCTCGGTCAGCTCGTAGAACCGCTGCCAGGCCGAGAAGTCCGAAGTGGACCCGGTGACCGCCCGGAACGACGACGCCGTCCGGACGGCGTCGTCGTTGTCGACAAGGAGACCGGAGCCGCCCGACGGGGTGTAGGACGACATCCGGCGCCGTCGCAGTTCCACGTCGAGGCCGAGGTCGGCCACGATCTTCTTCGGCAGCAGGCTGACCAGGTACGAGTAGCGCGAAAGCCGGACGTCCACGCCCTCGAACGCGCGGAACGAGACGGCGGCGCCACCGGTCTCTTCCCGCCGTTCGAGCACGAGCACCGACCGGCCCGCCCGCGCCAGGTACGCGGCCGCCACCAGGCCGTTGTGCCCACCGCCGACGATCACCACGTCGTAGCTGTCCATCTGCCGCCCCTCCTAGTTCGGCCTGCCCGTTCATCGTGACCACGGCGCCGGGGCGAATTCAAGGAAACGTCACGAATGGACCGTTCGCGCTATTCGGTTGCGCGGCGGCGGAAGAGTCCGGCATCCTGTGCGCACCCGGCAGGGAGCCGGTGTGGTGAGAACGGGAGGTGCCTGACGTGCGGACTGTCCGGGCCTTTTCGCGCCCTCACCCACCCGCCCCCCGAGGCTGACCACGCGCCCGGTGGGGCATCCCTGATCAAGGAGAAACCCACCAGTGCGCCAGCACGACTACGAAGACTTCGACCTGTTCGACGACCAGCCCACCCGCCGCCGGAAGAGCCCGCGGCGCGGCCGGTTCGACGAACCCGAACCCACCCGCAGCGGCCGGCTGACCGAAGCCGAGCGCGTCCGCCTCGCGAAGCTGCGCGACGACGCCTACACCGAAAACCAGCTGCCCGACGGCGCCGACCGCTGGTCCACCTGGGACGACGCCGAGCACGGCCCGCTCCCCCGGCCGGACTGGGTCGTCACCGAGCTCGCCGCGGTCGACACCGACCTCGGCGTCCTCAAGACCGGCAAGGAGGCCGACGTCCACCTGCTGCGGCGCGGGCTGCCCGGCACGCCGGGCACGCTCCTCGCCGCGAAGCGCTACCGCAGCGACGAGCACAAGCTGTTCCACCGCGACGCGGGCTACCTCGAAGGGCGGCGGATGCGCCGGTCCCGCGAGATGCGCGCGATGGCCCAACGCAGCGCGTTCGGCCGCAACCTCATCGCCGAGCAGTGGGCGGTGGCCGAGTTCGCCGCGCTGAGTCGCCTGTGGACGCTCGGCGCGCCGGTGCCCTACCCGGTGCAGAGGGAGGGGACGGAACTGCTGCTCGAGTTCCTCGGCGAGGACGACGGCACCGCCGCGCCCCGGCTGGCCCAGGTCCGCCCGGACCCGGACGAGCTGACGGACCTGTGGTTCCAGGCCACCGCGGCGCTCGAGCTGCTCGCCTCCGAAGGGCTCGCGCACGGCGACCTCTCGGCGTACAACCTGCTCGTGCACCGGGGCAGGCTGATGGTGATCGACCTGCCCCAGGTCGTCGACGTCGTCGCCAACCCCGGCGGCGTCGAGTTCCTGGCCCGGGACGTGCGCAACCTGGCCGGCTGGTTCCACGGCCGGGGCCTCGGCGAGCACGTCACGAACACCGGGGAACTGCTGGCGGAGCTCGTTTCCGCGGCCGGCATGGACTGATTCCGCGGCGGGGTCGCAGGTGTGGTGTGGAACACGCCTGCGACCCCGCCCACAACCGGTGACCTCGATGCGTAGTCCCAGCTCCGGCTCGGGTACAGTGAACACAGACCGCAACCGGCGGCGTGGATGAGTTGGTGTCCGTCGCCTCCAGAGCCACCGAATGGCTCGCGGTAATCCGTAACCCAAGCGGCGCGCAGTGTCGGCAAGCGATGACACGGTGTGCCGGGTCCGTCCCTGTGAACGCCCATCGCACACCATCTTGCCCTGCCTGCGCGCGGGCAGCCCGGGCCTCCCTTGCGACGAACCACGTCCGAGAGGCATTTGTGACAGTCACGTTCAACTCCGGCCACTCCTCGACGTCCGCCCGCGCGGGCCGTCCCGACCACAAGCCGCGCCAGCGGCCTGCGGGCGGCGACATGCTGCGCGACGACGCCGTCGAGACCGTGGTCACCAAGACGTTCGCCCAGCTGGGCCTGCCGGAGCCGCTGCTCCGCGCGCTGGCCGACGCGGGCATCAACCAGCCCTTCCCGATCCAGTCCGCGACCATCCCGGACGCGCTGGCCGGCCGCGACGTGCTGGGCCGCGCCCAGACCGGCTCCGGCAAGACCCTCGCCTTCGGCCTGGCCATGCTGGCCCGGCTCGACGGCGGCAAGGCCCGCCCGAAGCGCCCCCGCGCGCTGATCCTGGTCCCGACCCGCGAGCTGGCCATGCAGGTCGCCGACTCGCTGACCCCGCTGGCCAAGGCGCTCGGCCTGTGGTGCCGCACGGCCGTCGGCGGCATGGCCTTCGCCCGCCAGGCGGACGCGCTGTCCCGCGGCGTCGACCTGCTGATCGCCACCCCGGGCCGGCTGTCGGACCACGTCCGGCAGGGCACCGCGCACCTGGGCGACTGCAACTTCATCGCACTCGACGAGGCCGACCAGATGGCGGACATGGGCTTCATGCCGCAGGTCCGCGAGATCCTCGACCTGACCCCGCCGGGTGGGCAGCGGCTGCTGTTCTCCGCGACCCTCGACGGTGACGTCAACCGCCTGGTCAAGCAGTACCTGACCGACCCGGTCACGCACTCGGTCGCGCCGTCGACCGCCAGCGTGACGACCATGGACCACCACGTGCTCCAGGTCTCGCACCAGGACAAGCAGGACGTCATCACGCAGATCGGCGCCCGCGAAGGCCGCACGATCATGTTCGTGCGCACCAAGCACCACGTCGACCGCCTCACCGAGCGGCTGCGCGAGCAGGGTGTGCACGCGGCGGCGCTGCACGGCGGCAAGACCCAGGGGCAGCGCAACCGCGTCCTCGCCGACTTCAAGGACGGCCACACCCCGGTGCTGGTCGCCACGGACGTCGCCGCGCGCGGCATCCACGTCGACGACATCTCGCTGGTGCTGCACGTCGACCCGGCCGCCGACCACAAGGACTACCTCCACCGCGCCGGCCGCACGGCCCGCGCCGGGGCGTCCGGTGTGGTCGTCACGCTGGCGACGCACGACCAGCGCCGGATGGTCCGCCGGCTGACCGACCGCGCCGGCGTGCGCGCGGAGTCGACCACGGTCCGCCCGGGCGACGCCGAGCTGTCCCGCATCACCGGTGCCCAGGTGCCCTCTGCGCCCTGGAAGCCGCGCGGACCACCGAAGCCGTCAGCCGGCTGGTCGCCTACGAACCGCCTCGGCCGGAGCCCGGC
>NZ_JBSGJD010000294.1:0-10979 GCF_053605405.1 Amycolatopsis sp. NPDC003861 | reverse complement strand
GTGAGTGGTAAGGCGGGTTCTAACCCGCCTTACCACTCACGACCGGGGGCGGCGGTTATCTGCCGGCCTGCGGGCCGATCATCGAGTTGACGTCGATCGGCGACGGGATCGCGCCGAGCTGCAGCAGCAGGTCGGGAACCCGTTGCAGGCGGCGGGAATCCAGGACCGCGCCGTAGCCCGGCAGAGTGAGCAGCTTGGCGGTGTCCTCGTCGATCTTGGCGAACCGCACCAGCAGCGGCTCGACCTTGGCGCGGTCGAACAGGGCGTCGTGCGTCGCCTTCTGCATGGCCCGCTGGAACGCGGCCAGGGTCTGCGGGTTCTCCTTCACCCACTTCCGCGTCGCACCGTAGCCGGTCAGCGGGAAGTCCTGGGTCGCGCCGCTGTTGATGTCGATCACCGGGATCGCGCCGGCCGTCTTGGCGGCCTGCGTGATGTAGGGCTCCGGCAGGTACGCGGCGTCGGCCTGGCCCTGCTGCAGCGCCGCGGCGATGTTGGGCAGCGGGATGAGCACCCATTTCACCTTGCTGAAATCGACGTTGTGATCTTGCATGATCGAACGGGTGAGAAGATCCGACGCGGTGTTCTTGGCCGTGATGGCGATCTTCGCGGTGGCCAGGTCGGTGATTGTTTTCACCGGCGAATTCGGGACCGTGACGATCGCGTTGGACTTCGCGTTGACCGACGTCGCGTCGGCGACCAGCTGCATGTCGGCGGCGCCGGTGCTGCGGGCGGTGAAGAACGGCGGGTAGGTCGAGAACGCGATGTCGACGTCGCCCGAGATCGACTTCGACAACGAGGCCTGGCCGCTGGCGGCGATGACGGACTCGACGGAGAGTCCCTCGGCCTGGAAGTAGCCCTCGTCCTGGGCCAGCCAGAACGGTGCGAGGTCGGTGGTGGGCAGGATCGATACCTTCAGCGCCGACTTCTCCAGCCCGCTGCCGCTCGACGAGGTGCTCGAGCCGGTCGCGCCGAGCGCGCCGCAACCGGTTACGACCGTGACGACCGCGAGAACGAGTGCGGCACGAAAACGGGCATTGGTCCTGACTATTCCGAACAAGGTCTGCTCCTCGAAGGAGATGACAGTTGATGTACCGGCTCCAAGGAAGGTCCGTGATTCACTCCCCGGCGTCAGGCGGGCAACTGTAGGGACCCCGGCAGCCCTTGACAATGCGTGATGCCGCCGGATCCGCGAATTCACCACAATGGCGGCACGAATACTAGATCGACGATCTTGCGCTCCCCGCGGTCACCGAGCGCTCGCCGCGAGACTCGACGCAGGCGCGGACGGGGTGCGAAAAACGTGGCCGGAGGGGCACCGGCAAAGCGGAAACAACAGATCGACTGCCATATCCCGGGACCGCGAACCCGGTGTAGTTGCCGCGCCGAAATCGAACTCGGCGGCGGGTTTTCCCGCCGTTGTCTGCCAACGCAGGTAATAGCCGCGAAGGTGTCGAAATCGTCGATGGCGCCGCCTCGCCGGCGGCGGCCGGCCGGCGCGGGCGAAGTTCACCTGTCCGAGGAAGCGTTGTCAACGGCCTGCGACACAAGGGATTCGTCGGCCGCGCGCCGGGCCGCCCCGCGGCTTGTCCGGACCACTCGCACCGGCTGTGACCTGCGGTTACGGGGCAGAAGATCCGGTGCGCCCGGCCGGGTGAATCACGCCCGGATCACGAATCGGCGCATTTGCCGAATGGGAGGTTTACTCCCCGGGAACGCCGGACGACCGGCCGGCGTTCCGGACCGGCCAAGTGGTCCTCTTGTTGGGGAACAGGTTTTACTTCTAAAATCCCCCGTGTGCGACCGCTTACGGACGGTACGGAGCTACTGGTCGGCCGGGACAGCGAGCTGTCCCGGCTGGTCGCGTGGATCCGGGACGTCGCCGCGGGTCGCGGGCGTGCCGTGCTGGTCGACGGCGAGCCGGGGATCGGCAAGTCCGCGCTGGTCCGGTCCGCCTGTGTGGCGGCCTCCGACGCGGGCTGCCAGGTGTACTGGGGCGCCGGCGACGAGCTCGGGCAGGCCCTGCCGCTGCTGCCGCTGCTGGACGCACTGGAGATCACCCCGGCCACGCGGGATCCCCGTCGTGACGCCGTTTACGAGCTGCTGGGTGGCGGCGCCGTCGCCGGCAAGGGCGCCGACCTCGCCGCCGCGGCCGCCGAGCAGCTGATCGCACTGGTGGACCAGCTGTGCCAGGACGGCCCGGCCGTGCTGGTCGTCGACGAGCTGCAGTGGGCGGACAGCACGACGGTGGCGGTGTGGAGCCGGCTCGCCCGCCTGGTCCGGCAGCTCCCGCTGCTGCTGATCGGGGTGCTGCGGCCGGTGCCGCGCCGCGACGACCTGCGCTCGCTCTTCCGGATCGTCCGCCCGGCCGAGCGGCTGCGGCTGACCCGGCTCGCGGAACCGGCCGTGCTCGAGCTGGTCGCCGCGCTGGCCGGCGGCAAACCGGGGGCCCGGCTGGAGGAACTGGCCGCCGGGGCCGCCGGGAATCCGTTGTACCTCACCGAACTCGTCGACGCGCTGACCAGGAGTTCCTGCCTGGAGGTGGACCACGCGGGGATCGCGGAGCTGACCGGCGCGGCCACGCCGGACTCGCTGCCGGAGGCGATCGCGGACCGGCTGGGCTTCCTCACCGAACCGGCGCGGGAAGTGCTGCGGACGGCGGCGCTGCTCGGTGTCGGCTTCTCGGTCGCGGACCTGATGACCGTGACGAACTCCTCGCTCGCCGAGCTGCTGCCCGCCCTCGACGAGGCCCGCGCCGCCGGCGTCCTGGTGGCGGCGGGCGACGACCTGGAGTTCCGGCACCCGCTGATCCGCACGGCGTTGTACGACGAGATGCCGACGGCGGTCCGCGTCGCCTGGCACCAGTCCGCCGCGTGGGCGCTGGCCGAGGCGAGCGCCCCGGTCGAGCGGGTGGCGCGGCAGCTGCTGCCCATGGTGTCCACAACGGACACTCGCGTGCCGGTCCCGGACTGGGCCGTGCGGTGGCTGCTGAAGGTGGCCATGCCGTTGATCGGCCAGGCGCCGGTGGTCGCCGTCGCGCTGCTGAGACGGGCGGTGCGGGACGCGCCCCTCGACGACGCGGTCACCGGCGCGCTGGCCTGCCGGCTGGCCGACGCCTACTACCGGGTCGGCAACGTGGCCCAGGCCGAGCGGATCGCCTGCCGTGCCTTGGATCGCGTCCGCGACCCCGACGTGCGCGTCGACCTGCACACGACGGTCGTGCAGAGCCGCGGGACGGCCGGCCGCGCCGCCGAGTCCCTGCCCGCGCTCAACGAGGCGCTGAACCAGCCGGGGCTGCAGGCCCGGCACCGGGCGCGGTTGCTGGTGCTCATCGCGCGGATCCGGCGCGTCCAAGGCGAGATCGACGCGGCGGGCCGGGCCGCCTCCGCGGCCCTGGCGGAGCTCGGCGCGGCCGAAGACCGCTGGGCCACGGGGTGGTCGTTGCACGTGCTGAGCCAGTGCGCGATGGCCCGCGGCGAGTGGGCCGCCGCGCTGCCGCTGTTCGAGCGCGCGATCGCCGTCGTGCGGGGCGACCCCACGCTGATCGAACTCACCCTGCTGCTGCGCATCAACCAGTCGGTCACCTACGGCGCGCTCGACCGCTACGCCGATGCGCTCACCGCGGCCGGGCAGGCGCGCGACCTGGCCGAGCGCACCGGCAGCGAGGCGCGGCTGACCCAGGTCCAGAGCGCGATCGGGCAGCTGATGCTGGGCGCCGGCCGGTGGGACGACGCGCTGGCCGAGGTGGACGTCGTGCCGGACGACCACAAGGACCCGGGCGTGGTGTGCTGCGACCACGGCGTCGCCGCGATCATCCACTTCCACCGCGACGAGTCGGCCGCGGCCCGCCGCCACCTCGACGTCGCGGCGCTGCACTCCGAACGCGTCGGCGACGAGGTGGTGGAATCCCTGGTCCGCGCCCGCAGCCTCGCCTTCGAGCACGCGGGCGCGCCGGACCGGGCGCTCGCCGTGCTGACGGCGGTGCCGGCCGGCGAAGACGCGGGGGAGGAGCGCCTCGGCGACGCCGCCCGCCTGGCGATGACGATCGGCGACGTCCGGACCGCGGCGGAGATCGAGGCCCGGGCCCGCGGCATCGCCGCCGACTCGGCGGTCCCGCACCGCCGCGCGCTGGCCCTGTACTGTCGCGGCCTGCTCGAGCGCGACGGGACGACGTTGCTGCGAGCCGCCGACGGCTACGCGGACGCGGGCCGCCCGCTGTCCCAGGCCAAAGCCTTGGAGGCGGCCGCACTGGCCTTCGCCGAAGCCCGGCCGGAAGACCGCGGTTCGGCGCGGGCGGCGTTCATCCGCGCCATCGACCTGTACGCGGAGCTGGACGCCCAGTGGGACGTGGCCAGGCTGCGCGCCCTGTTCCGGGCCCTGGGCATCCGCCGCGGGCCGAAGGTGAAACATCGTGAGGCCACGCACGGCTGGGACAGCTTGACCCCGACGGAGGGCCGGATCGCGGCGCTGGTGGTGGAGGGCCTGTCGAACCCGCAGATCGCGGCCCGGCTCTACCTGTCGCCGCGCACGGTGGGCACGCACGTCTCGCACATCCTCACCAAGCTGGGGGTGCATTCGCGCATCGACATCGCCCGCGAAGCGGCCCGCCACCAGACCGCTTCCGGCTGAGCCACGCCCCGGCACCGCGGGCCGACTCTGCGGGTGCGCGAGCCGACCCTGCGGGTGTGCGGGCCGATCCTGCGGGTAGGTGGGCCGACCTTCCAGGTGCGCGCGCCGACCGTGCGGGTGCGCGGGCCGACCCTTCCGGTACGCGAGCCGACCTTCCAGGTGTGCGAGCCGACCGTCGCGGTGCGCGAGCCGAACCTCGAGGTTCGCGGGCCGACCCTCCCGGCAGGTGGGCCGACCCTCCAGGTGCGCCGGCCGACAGTCGGGTGCGCGGGCCACCCTTGCCGGTGCGCGGGCCGATCCTTCCGCTACCCGCGCAACCGACCGGAACCCGCGCGGGCACGCTGCCCCGCAGCCCCGGGGCAGCGCGTCCCTGCGCGGCGAGATCAAGCAGCGACCTCCGGAGTGTCGTCCTGCGGATGCACGACGCGCGGCGGGGTGGCCGCGGGCTCCGGCTCGGGCGCCGGCTTCGGCTCGGGCGCCGGCTCCGGCTGGGGGGCCGGCTCCGGTGCCGGCGCCGGGGTTCGGCGGAACACCGCGATGTGCCCGCTGACCATCTGGCCGAGCAACACCGCCAGGACCAGCATCAGCGGTGTCCGCCAGGTGCCCGTCCCCGTGTGCAGCCAGCCGCAGACCAGCACCCCGAAGCCCGCGATGACGTACCCCACCCCCTGGACCACCGCGGACAGCGCCACCGAGCTGTCCTTGCTGCGCAGCGAAATGGTCGTCAGCGCGAACGCGAGCGCGCCCATGCCCGTTCCGGTCGCCGCGGCCCACAGCCAGGGGGCCGCCGCGGGCGCCAGGAGCAGCCCTGTGACGCCGATGACGTTCGGCGTGGCCAGGACGACCACCAGCAGGGTCTGGTTGCGCCAGCGGCGCGTCCAGCCCGGCACCAGCCACATCATCGGCAACCCCATCGCCATCGACAGCGCGAGGCACGCACCCGCCGTCGCCGAGGGGACGCCGGCGCTGCGCAGGATGCCGGGCAGCCAGCCCATGACCAGGAACGTCACCGTCGAGATCAGTCCGAAGTGGAGGGTCAACGCCGACGCCCGGACGGCGCCCGGTGCGCTCCGCGGCGGCGCGAACTCGCCGGGCGTGCGCTGCCAGACCTGCTGGGCCACCAGCGCCGAGGCCGCCCACACGCCGAGCGCGAACCGCCACGACGACGACATGACCGCGGTGGGCGTGACCAGCGCGCCGGCCGTGCTGCCCACCCCCAGCCCGAACGTGAACGCGGCGGATCCCTGCGCCAGCAACGGCAGCATGGTGCCGAGCACGGCGATGGACAGGCACGCGAGCGCCGTCCCGATCAGCAGTTCCACCGAACCCCCCAGGACCCGCCCGGCCAGCGACAGGATCAGCCCGACGAGGGCCACGGTGACGGTCCGGTGCGTCCCCACCCGGCTGCACAGCCACGGCGTCGCCCAGCCGCCGAGGCCGATCGCCCACAGCGGCAACGCGACGAGCACCGCGGCGACCAGGCCGCCGGCGACGGAGATGTCCGGCAACGCCGCGCCGAGACTCGTGACGGCCGGCCGCAGGTTGAGTGCGAGAACGAAGATGACCAGAGTGGAGACCGTGGTGGTAGCACGCGACATCGCTCCTCCTCGGGTGTCGAGGCCGGAGCGGCAAACTCCGTAGAGCAATGTTTCGTGCTGCGCGCATTCCAGACATCCGTCACCTGACGGATGAACGAGATTTTGTTGTCCCTCAACGATTACGGGCCTGCGAATGGGCGTGCATCGGCACGGCCGGACGCCCCGAGCGGGGGCCTCTGTCCACTCCGGTCACGGTCCGTGGTGGCGAAATCCCCATCGTGGAACGGGGTCTCCCCAAGTGGCGCAGTGGGGACCCCGGGAACGGCAGCGTCGTCACTGTGGATCACCGTGCGCGGGTACTTGAAACGTAACAATTGGTCGTAGTAGCGTCAACGACCAGAAGTTTGAAACCTTTCAATTCGGAGGTGCGCGATGCGGGTGAGCGGATGAAGGTCGCCGTGCTGGTCACCTGCATCAACGACGCGCTGTTCCCCGACACCGGCAAGGCGGTGTTCCGGCTGCTGCGCCGCCTCGGCGTGGACGCGAACTTCCCGCCGGCGCAGACCTGCTGCGGCCAGCCGATGGTCAACACCGGCTACCTCGACGAGGCCGTGCCGGTGGTCCGCGCGTTCACCGACGCGTTCGCCGGGTACGACCACGTCGTCACGCCCTCGGGTTCGTGCGCGGGGTCGGCCCGGCACCAGCACGGCCTGGTCGCCCGGCGCGCGGGCGAGCCGCGGCTGGCCGAGACCGGGCCGAAGGTCCACGAGCTGAGCGAATTCCTCGTCGACGTCCTCGGCGTGACCGACGTCGGCGCGTACTTCCCGCACCGCGTCACCTACCACCCGACCTGCCATTCGCTGCGCATGCTCGGCGTCGGCGACAAGCCGCTGCGGCTGCTGCGGGCGGTGCGCGGCCTCGACCTCGCCGAGCTGCCCGCCGCCGGGGAGTGCTGCGGGTTCGGCGGCACCTTCGCCGTCAAGAACGCCGAGACGTCCACCGCCATGGGCGCGGACAAGGCCCGGCACGTCCGCGCCACCGGAGCCGAGGTGCTGGTGGCGGGCGACAACTCGTGCCTGCTGCACGTCGGCGGCCTGCTGTCCCGGCAGCGGTCCGGCGTCCGCGTGCTGCACCTGGCCGACGTGCTCGCCTCGACCGAGGAGGACGCGTGAGCGCCACGTTCGTCGGCATGCCCGCCTTCCCGGCGGCGGCCCGGGAAGCGCTCGCCGACACGCAGCTGCGGCGCAACCTCGCCCACGCCACCGGCACCATCCGCGCCAAGCGTGCGGCCGTCGTCGGCGAGGTGGCCGAGTGGGAGGAACTGCGGCTGGCGGGCGCGGCCATCAAGGACAACACCCTGCGCCGCCTCGACGAGCACCTCCTGACCCTCGAAGCGGCGTTGCAGGCGCGGGGCGTGACCGTGCACTGGGCACGCGACGCGCGGGGGGCCTGCGAGGTCGTCGCCGGCATCGCGCGGGACCACGGCGTCGACGAGGTCGTCAAGGTCAAGTCGATGGCGACCCAGGAAATCGGTCTCAACGAGGTGCTCGCCGAGCACGGCGTCACCGCCTGGGAAACCGACCTCGCCGAGCTCATCGTGCAGCTCGGCGACGACCTGCCCAGCCACCTCCTGGTGCCGGCGATCCACCGCAACCGCGCGGAGATCCGGGAGATCTTCCGCCGCGAGATGGCCGCGGCGGGCCGTCCGGCGCCCGAGGGCCTGACCGACGACCCGGCCGAGCTGGCCGGCGCGGCTCGGCTGCACCTGCGCGAGAAGTTCCTGCGCGCGAAGGTGGCCGTCTCCGGCGCGAACTTCGCCGTCGCCGAGAGCGGCACCCTGGTCGTCGTCGAATCCGAGGGCAACGGCCGGATGTGCCTGACCCTGCCCGACGTGCTGGTTTCGGTGGTGGGCCTGGAAAAGGTGGTCCCGACGTGGGCCGACCTCGACGTGTTCCTGCAACTGCTGCCGCGGTCGAGCACGGGGGAGCGGATGAACCCGTACACCTCGACGTGGTCCGGCGTGACACCGGGCGACGGGCCGCAGGAGCTGCACGTGGTGCTGCTGGACAACGGCCGCACCCGCGCGCTCGCCGACGAAGCCGGCCGGCAGGCGCTGCGCTGTATCCGCTGCTCGGCGTGCCTGAACGTCTGCCCGGTCTACGAACGGACCGGCGGGCACGCCTACGGGTCGGTCTACTCCGGCCCGATCGGCGCGATCCTCAACCCGCTGCTCAAGGGGGTCGGTGTGGACGAGCAGACCGACTCGCTGCCGTACGCGTCCAGCCTGTGCGGCGCCTGTTTCGAGGCCTGCCCGGTGCGCATCGACATCCCGGAAGTCCTGGTGCACCTGCGGTCCCGGGTGGTCGACGCACACCGCGGCGGGCCCCCGAAACCCGAGGCGGTGGCGATGAAAACGGCGTCCTGGATACTGTCGGACGCCCGCCGGCTCGGCGCGGCCGAACGCGGCCTGGGGGTCGCGAACCGGGCCTTGACCCGCTTCGGCCGCCGCCTGCTCCCGGGCGGCCGCCGGGCCCTGTCCCGGCTGCCGTGGCCGGGTTCACTGTGGACGACCAGCCGCGACCTGCCGGCGCCGCCGCCCGAGTCCTTCCGGTCCTGGTGGCGGAAGCGATGAGCGCGCGGGAAGAGATCCTGGCGGCCGTCCGTGGCGCACTGCGGGACACGGACCGCACGGAAGCCGTGGTACCCCGCGGATATCGCTCGGCCGTCGCGGACGTCGCGTTGTTCGCCGAGCGCGTGGCCGACTACCGGGCCACCCTCACCCGGTGCACCGCCGCCGAGCTGCCGGACGCGCTCCGCGCGGCGCTGGGACCGGCGCGGAAAGTGCTGGTACCGGAGGGGTTCCCGGTCGACATCGGGAGCTCGCCGCCGGTGGCGAGCACCGCCGGGCCGGTCGGGTTCGACGCCGTCGTCACCACGGCGGCGCTGGGCATCGCGACCACCGGCACGATCGTCCTCGACCACGGGCCGGGGCAGGGCCGGCGGGCGCTCAGCCTGCTGCCGGACGTGCACGTGTGCGTGCTCCGGGCGGAGCAGATCGTGCCGGGGGTGCCGGAGGCGGTGGCCGCGCTGGACCCGGCGCGCCCGCAGACCTGGATCAGCGGGCCGAGCGCCACCAGCGACATCGAGCTGACCCGGGTGGAAGGCGTGCACGGGCCGCGGAGCCTGCACGTCATCGTCGTCACGGCGTGACCGGGGCGGTGGCCCGGGCCGCCGCGTTCCTGAGAAGTCCCTGTGGGTTCGTATCAGGGGAAAACCCGGTCCCCTCCGGATATCGCCGGCGATCTTCATCCTGCCGGGCGTCCGGGGAGGAGGGCATCGATGGAATCCGGAGAACACCGGGGGCGGGGCGTGCTGGAGGGGGCGTTCCGCGTGCTGGAGGCGTTGTCCCGGTCCGCCGACGGCAGCAGGCTGGCCGATCTCGCCCGCGCGGTGCGCCTGCCCAAAGCCACCGTGCACCGGCTGCTCGAACAGCTCGTTTCGCTCGGGGCGGTGCACCGGCACGAACAGCGGTACTTCATCGGGCGGTCGCTCGCCCGGCTCGGGGCGGCCTGGAACCCGGATCCCCGGCTGCAGCACGCGGCCCGGGAGCCGGTGCAGGTGCTCGCCGCCCTCACGGGCACCGCGGTCGTGGTGACGGTGCTGCACGAAGACCGGGTCCGGGTGGTCGCCGAAACCCGGTGCGGGAGCGTCGAATTCCCGCCGATGCGGCCGGGGGACACCCTGCCGGACGCCACGGCGGCCGGAAAGGTCCTCCTCGCCGGCCGGGCCGCCGGCGACCGCCTGCCGGTGGAGCGGCGGCGCCGGCAGATCCTGGCCAGGGTCGGCGGCCCGTGGCTGGCCGAGCAGCACCCGGCCGGCGTTTCCTGCGTGGCCGCCCCGATCTGGCACCCGGACGGCTCCTTCGCCGGTTCGGTCGGCGCGGTCGTGGTGCGCCGGACCGCACCGGGCGGCCTCGCCGAGCTGGTCCGGCGGGCGTCGCAAGAGATCACCGACCGGCTCCCGCACCCCCGGTCGTTCCGCTGACCGAGACGAGCGTTTCCGGCCGCCGGGGCGGCGGGCCCAGAATCCCGGAACCGGGCCCACCGGGGCCCGGGTTTTCTCGGGAGGGGAAGCGAAATGAACGGAATCGTCCGGCGGATCGCCGCGTCGATCGTGTCGGCCGGCCTGGCCGGCGCCGCCTTGCTCGCCGGCTCGCCGGCGAACGCGGCGCCCGACTACGGTCCCTACCTGTTCATCAACAACAGCAGCCACCTGTGCATGGACGTGGTCGGCGGCGACCGCGCCAGCGGCGCTCGCATCCAGCAGTGGTATTGCTGGGGAGGGGCGCCGCAACGCTGGACCGAAGAGTACGTGATGACCATCGGCGTGACGCACTACTACCGGCTCCGCAACCTGGAAACCGGCAAGTGCCTCGACGTCCCCGGCGGGAACTCCGCGCCGGGTGTCCTTCTGCAGCAGTGGGATTGCTGGGCCGACGCCCGGCAGGGCTACATGCAGCTGTGGGCGGTGGAGACCCAGCCGTTCTCCCCGCCGGTCCCGACGTCGCGCGTGAAGAACCTGATGACCGGGCGCTGCGTGGACGACAAGGACTGGAGCAACACCCCGGGCACGCTCCTGCAGCAGTGGACGTGCGAGGACACGCCGCCCCAGCAGTGGCACATCCCCTGACCCGGGTGCGGGGGGCCCGCGCGGGCGCCGGGGGCCGCCGCGGGGCCCCCCGCCCCCCGCGGGGCCGCAGCCCCCCCCCCCCCCCCCCCAGTGCCCCCGCCGGCGCACACTACTGCCCCAGAACCA
>NZ_JBSGJD010000293.1:0-10982 GCF_053605405.1 Amycolatopsis sp. NPDC003861 | reverse complement strand
TGCCGGGGTGCCGGGGTGCCGGGGTGCCGGGGTGCCGGGGTGCCGGGGTGCCGGGCGAAGCGGGTGCGGCCGGGTGAGGCGGCGCTAGCCAGGCGCGGCAGCGGCTGGCTGTGCGGGCGCGGCAAAGGCTGGATGAGGCCCTCGCTCGGGCGAGGCGGCGGTCAGCCGGGCGGGCGCGGTGGCGGCGGCCGTCCGTTCGGGCGAGGGGCGGCCGGCCGGGACTTGCGTCGATCAGGCTTCAGAGCGCGATGGCGAGGTTCACTTCCGCGACCAGCACCACGCCACGGAACTCGGCCTAGGCCTCCTCGGCCGCCGCGGCGGCGGCCAGTCGCGAGGCGGCGGCCAGCCAGGCGGGGCGGTCGGCCGGGCGAAGCGGTCAGCCGGCCGGATCCTGCGCCCGGTCAGGCGTCACAGCGCGATGACCAGGTCCTCCTCCGCCACCAGCACCTCGCCACGGAACTCGCCCCGGGCCTCCTCGGCCGCCGCGGCGCGGTCGGCGCCGGGCCAGAAGTGCGTGAGCAGGAGCCTTTGCGCTCCGGCCTTCTCCGCCCAGTGGCCCGCCTCCGCGGCCGTCATCAGGTAGCGGGGCTCGGCCTCCGGTGGTGGGGTGCGGAGGGTGGCGTCGCAGATGAACAGGTCTGCCTCGCGCCCGAGCTCGGCCAGGGCCGGCGACGGGCCTGTGTCACCCGTGTAGGCGACGGTCAGCCCGTCCGCGACCAGGCGCACCCCGAAATTCGGCTGGTGGTGCGGCAAGGCGTACGACGTCAGCCGGAACGGTCCGACGTCGGCCGCCTCGCCCAAATCTCGCACGTCGAAAAGCGCCGTCGGGTGTGGTCTGGGCTCCATCGCCTCGAGCCTCCGGACGGTTCCGGGCGTGCAGTGCAGCGGCAGCCGTGCCGAAGGCGCGTCGACCTGGACGGTGTAGTGCCACGCTCGCCCGAGCGCGCTCACGTCGGCGCAGTGGTCGGGGTGCTCGTGCGTCACGATCACCGCATCCGGCAACCCGCCTCGACAGTGCGTGAACAACCTCGACGCGGTGCCGTACCCGAGGTCGAGGACAACGCGAAACCCGTTGTGAGACAACAGGAACCCGGCGCAGGCGCGTCCGGGCTCCGGCCATGCGCCACAACTGCCGAGCACAGTCAGATCACCCATGCGCGGCAGTCTGGCAGAACCGGGACAGCGCCCGGCGCCGGTCACCTCACCGGCTCCGCTGCCCGGAGACTCCGCCGGGTAGCGTGCAGTCCGTGCTGACCGTCTCCACCGTGAACGTCAACGGCCTCCGCGCCGCCGCCAAGAAGGGCTTCGTCGAGTGGCTCGCCGCCACCCGAGCCGACGTGGTCGCCTGCCAGGAGGTGCGGGCCGAAGCCAGTCAGCTGCCCGCCGCCGTCGTCGAACCCGAGGGGTGGTTCTCCGTGCACGCCCCCTCGGCCGCCAAGGGGCGCAACGGCGTTGCCGTCTACAGCCGCGTCGAGCCCGAAGAGGTGCGGGTCGGCTTCGGGGAGCCCGAATTCGAAGACAGCGGGCGGTACCTCGAGGTGCACCTGCCGAACGTCGTCGTCGCGAGCCTCTACCTGCCCAGCGGGGACGTCGGCACCGAACGCCAGGACGAAAAGGAACGCTTCATGGCCGCGTTCCTGCCCTACCTCGTCGAGCTCCGGGCGAAGGCCGCCGCCGACGGGCGGGAAGCCGTCGTGGTCGGGGACTGGAACATCGCCTACGACACCGTCGACCTCAAGAACTGGCGCGGCAACCGCAAGAACTCCGGCTTCCTGCCCGAAGAACGCGCCTGGCTCGGCCGCGTCTACACCGAGGCCGGCTTCACCGACGTCCAGCGCCGGCTCGACCCCGAAGGCCCCGGCCCGTACACCTGGTGGTCCTACCGCGGCCAGGCCTTCGACAACGACTCCGGCTGGCGCATCGACTGCCAGCTCGCGACGCCCGGCCTCGCCGAGAAGGTCGTCGACGTCGTGGTCGAGCGAGCGGCCGCCTACGACCAGCGCTGGTCCGACCACGCGCCCGTCACCGCGACCTACGACATCGACTTCCCCCGGTAGGACGCTCAGCAGGAGAGGTTGCCGCCCGTCGGGACGCCGAGGATCCCGGCGAACCGCGTGTACAGGTCGATCCGGCTCTGCACCTGGGCCGGGTTACCGCCGTTGCACTCGATCGAACCGTTGATGCTGCGGATGGTCTCGCCGAAACCACGCCCGTTGACCATCGCGTCGTGCGGCGTCATCGTGCCGGGGCCGCTCTGGGTGTTCCAGTACCAGAGCCCGGTCTGCCACGCGACCGCCGCGTCCCGCTCGACCAGGTACGGGTTGCCGAGCAGGTCGATGCCGAGCGCGTCGCCGGCCGCCTTGTAGTTGAAGTTCCAGCTCAGCTGGATCGGGCCGCGGCCGTAGTACGCCGCGGTGCCCGCCGGGCAGCCGTACGGCTGGCTCGTGTCGCAGTAGTGCGGGTAGTTCGCGGTGTTCTGCTCCACGACGTACACCAGCCCGCCGGTTTCGTGGCTGACGTTCGCGAGGAACGCGGCGGCTTCCTGCTTCTTCACCGTGTCGTCGCCGGTGTTCGCGAAACCGGGGTAGGCCGACAGCGCCGCGGTGAGGCCGCTGTAGGTGTAAAAGGTGTTGCGGCCCGGGAACATCTGCCCGAACTGCGCCTCGCTGACCACAAAGGACGCAGCGGACGCGACCGGGGCCAGTGCGACGGCCGTGACGAGCGCGCTCATCGCCACTCCGGCGCGCTTCAGGAAGCGGGTGATCGCCATGCGGGACTCCTCTTGTCACGCCGTCCGGGCGCGGTCCGGACGGACTCGGCAACTACTCCAAGAGGTATAGACCAATCACTATTCGGTGAAAAGTTTTCCGAACAGGAGGACGCGATCGGAGCAGTGGGTACTGCGGCGAACGTCGCAGCGTAAGCGGATGCTGCGAAGAACGGGTGACCCCCGATCGGACACTCTCCGGTCACGCTCTACTTCAAGTAGTAGCGACTTCACCCACCCGGGTAACGAAAGTGAACCCTGGGGGCGCCCGAGGCGTATTACGGAATGAGCGCTACCCTCGCTTCCGAGTTGATCAGAACCGGCAGGTCTTGACACGCTCGGTAGTTTTCTGACCAGTAGCACGCAACGTCTCACTCGGATGGGTGAGCGTTACTCGCGGGAGGCACTCCGGTGCGCAACCCAGGTCGAACCCTGTTGCGGTCCACCCTGCGCGGTTCCCGCGCGGCCATGGTGGTCGCGCTCGTCCCGGCGGGCCTGCTCCTGGCCGGCGGCAGCGCGTTCGCCGCCGACACGACGACGGCGCAGGCCGACACCAACGTCGAGGCCTTCGGCGTGCTCGGCCCCGTCGGGCTGGTCGCGGTCGCGCTCGGCATCGTCGGCATGACGCTCGGTGTGCTGCGCCAGCGCCGCAAGACCCGGCTGGCCGAGGCCGCCCCCGCGGTGCCGGAGGCGCCCGACCCGGTCACGGCGATGGCCGAAGCCGTCCTCGGCGAGCCCGACGCGACGCCAACCCGCCCGTTCCTCACCCAGCGCCCGAACGCCTGAGGGCCCTCGGCGCCCGCCGCTCGTCGCGGCCTGGAAGAATCCTGACGTGTCCGAAGAGCAGACCGTCGCAGAGCGCCGCCCGCGGGTCCTGTCCGGGATCCAGCCGACCGCCGACTCGTTCCACCTCGGCAACTACCTCGGCGCGCTGCGCCAGTGGGTGAAACTGCAGGACACGCACGAGACGTTCTACAGCGTCGTCGACCTGCACGCGATCACGGTCGAGCAGGACCCGAAGGTGCTGCGCCAGCGCACCCGCGTCTCGGCCGCGCAGCTGCTCGCCATCGGCATCGACCCGCAGCGCAGCGCCCTGTTCGTGCAGAGCCACGTCGCGGAGCACGCGCAGCTGAGCTGGGTCCTGGAGTGCCAGACCGGCTTCGGCGAGGCCGGCCGGATGACGCAGTTCAAGGACAAGTCGGCGAAGCAGGGCTCCGACCGCTCCAGCGTCGGCCTGTTCACCTACCCGGTCCTGCAGGCCGCGGACATCCTGCTCTACCAGGCCGACGCCGTCCCGGTCGGCGAGGACCAGCGCCAGCACCTGGAGCTGACGCGCGACCTCGCGCAGCGCTTCAACAACCGGCTGGGCAAGACGTTCGTGGTGCCGGAGCCGTACATCATCAAGGACACGGCCAAGATCTACGACCTGCAGGAACCGACGGCCAAGATGAGCAAGTCGGCGTCCAACGTCAACGGCATCATCGAGCTGCTCGAGGACCCGAAGCGTTCGGCGAAGAAGCTCCGCTCGGCGGTGACGGACACGGGCCGCGAGGTCAAGTTCGACGCGGAGAACAAGGCGGGCGTCTCGAACCTCCTGACGATCTACTCGGCCCTGACCGGCCGGACGATCCCGGACCTCGAAGCAGCGTACGAGGGCAAGGGCTACGGCGACCTGAAGAAGGACCTCGGCGAGGTGTTCGTCGAGTGGGTGACCCCGGTCCAGGAGCGCGCCAAGTCCTATTTGGACGATGTCGCGGAGCTGGACAAGGTCCTCGCCGCGGGCGCCGAACGTGCGCGCGAGGTGGCGTCGAAGACGCTGGCCAAGACGTACCAGCGAATCGGGTTCCTGCCGCCGGTGCGGTGAAGCTGATCCTGCTCAACGGCCCGCCGGCCGGCGGCAAGTCGACGCTGGCCCGGCGCTACGCCGACCACCACCCGCCGGCGCTGGCCCTGGACGTGGACCGCATCCGGGCGATGCTCGGCGCCTGGCGATCAGCGCCGGGCGAGGCCGGCCGGCTCGCGCGGGAGATCGCCTTGGCGGCGGCGCGGACGCACCTCGGCGCGGGGCACGACGTGGTGGTGCCGCAGCTGGTGGCGCGGGCCGGGTTCCCGGAACGGCTCGAGGCGCTGGCGGCCGAGTGCGGGGCGACTTTCCACGAGGTGGTGTTGCTGCCGGGGCCGGAGGTGGTCCGGCGCCGCTTCGCTGCCCGCGGCACGTCGGAGATCGAGTCGGCCGTGCCGCTGACCGAGCGGGAGTTGGATGCGGCTTACGAGGCGGTCGCCGCGTTCGGTGCGAGCCGCGGGGTGCCGGTGCTCACCGCGGTGGACGCCTATTCCGCGCTGCTGACCTCGATCACGTGAAGGGTGGCGCGTGCCTTGACCCGCGGCGGGCCTGGATCACGTGAACGAACCTCCCCCGCGTCGGCCGCTCGCGTTGCGGGGTTCACCTTGCGTGGTTAGCGTTTCACGGTGGCGACTGAAGAGAAGGAAAAGCTCCTGCCGCGGTTGCGGCGGAAGTACCCGTGGCTCGATCACCTCATCCGGGCCAACGATGCCTTCACCGAGCGATACGGCAACCACTACGCCGCCGCCATCACCTACTTCAGCGTGCTCTCCGTCATCCCGATCCTGATGGTCGCCTTCGCCGTTGTGGGGCTGGCCGTCAACAACGATCCGGACATCATCCGGCAGATCTCCGACGGCATCAAGAAGTCCGTGCCCGGTGGGCTGCAGACCCTCGTCACCGGGATCGTCGACGCCGCGCTCAAGTCCGGGAGCGGGATCGGGATCTTCGGTCTGCTCATCGCCCTCTACTCCGGCGTCGGGTGGATGTCGAACCTGCGGGACGCCCTCACCGCGCAGTGGGGCCAGGAAAAACAGCCGCAGCCGATCGTCAAGCAGACGCTCAAGGACCTCGTTGCGCTGATCGGGCTCGGGGTCGCCCTCGTCGTCTCCTTCGCGCTGACCGCGATCGGCGGTGGCGTGGGGCAGTTCCTGCTCGAACTCGTCGGGCTCGAACACGCCACCTGGGCGATCGTCCTGCTCCGGGGCGCCACCATCGTCCTCGGGCTGGCCGCGAACACCCTCGTCTTCCTCTGGGTGATCGCCCGCCTGCCCCGGGAACGCGTCGCGCTGCGCAGTGCCGTGAAAGGCGCCGTGTTCGCCGCGGTCGGGTTCGTCGTGCTGCAGCAGGCCGCCACGATCTACCTGGCCAGCGTGACGAAGTCGCCCGCGTTCGCGCTGTTCGGGCCGGTCATCGGCCTGCTCGTGTTCGCCAACCTCGTCTCGCGCTTCCTCCTGCTCGTCACGGCCTGGACCGCGACGGCCAAGGAGAACGAACGCAAGGTCATCGCGCCCCCGCCGCCGGTTCGGCTCGAGCAGAACGTCACCCTCCAGCGCGGGCCCGGCCTCGGCGCCGTCGCCGGGGCCTTCAGCGCCGGTGCGCTGCTCGCCTGGCTGGGCGGGCGCCGCAAGTCTTGACAGCTGCGCGTCCAGTAAAGAAACTGAACCGGTAAGAAATCTGAACCGGAGGGTTTCGTGCTGCTGGACGCCGCCCGCGAGTGTGCCGACCTCGCCAAGACCCTCGCCCCGGTCACCGAACGGCAGCGCGCCCTGCCGCCCGAGCTGGTCGCGAAGCTGACCGACGCCGAGCTGTTCCGCACCGGCGTCCCCGGCTACCTCGGCGGCCCCGAAGCGCCGCCCGCCGTCAGCCTCGAAACCGCCGAGACCGTCGCCCGCGGGGACGCCTCCGCCGGCTGGTGCGTCTCGATCGCCGTGACCAGCAGCCTGCTCTCGGCCTACGCCCCGCGGAAGTGCGCCGAGGAAGTCTTCGGGGACCCGCGCACGGTCGCCGCCGGGGTCTGGGCGCCGCGCGGGACCGGCCGGAAGGTCGACGGCGGTTACCTCGTCACCGGCCGGTGGGCCTTCTGCAGCGGCATCCCGCACGCCGACTGGCTCTTCGCCGGGTTCGTCCACGAGAAGGCGCTCTATGTCGCCGCGTTGCCGAAGGCCGACATCGAAGTGCTCGACACCTGGCACACCAACGGCCTGCGCGGCACCGGCAGCCACGACTGCGTCGCCGACGACCTGTTCGTCCCGGAGCACCGCGTCTTCTCGGTGCTGGCCGGCCCGCCGCCGGAAGCCGTTGCGCTGCACCGGTTCCCGCTCTTCGGGTTCTTTGCGCTGTCGGTCGCGGCCGCCGCGCTGGGCAACGCGCGCGGCGCCATCGACGACCTCGTCGAACTTGCCTCGACGCGCACGCCGCTCGGCTCCAGCCGGTCGCTGGCCGAGCGGTCGGCGACCCAGGCCGCGGTCGCGGAGGCCGAAGCGGCCCTGCGTGCCGCGCGGCTGCTCTACTACACGAGCATCGACGACGCCTGGCAGGCCGCGCAGGGCCACGAACCGGTGCCGGACGCGCTCAAGCTGGGCCTCCGGCTGGCCGCGACGCACGTGACGCGCACGGCCGCGAAGGTCGCCGAGAGCATGTACGACCTCGGCGGCGGCGCGGCGATCTACGAGACTTCGCCGTTGCAGCGCCGGTTCCGCGACGCGCACACCGCAACCGCCCACTTCCAGGTCAACCCGGCCAGCTACGAGCTCTCCGGCAAGCTCCTGCTGGGCGTCCCGGCCCGGACGGAACAGCTGTGACCGGCCTGGAGCACCGGTTCACGGCGGACTCGGTCGGCCGCGCGCTCGACCTGGTCGGCGAGCGGTGGAGCCTGCTCATCCTGCGGGAGGCGTTCTTCGGCGTGCGCCGCTACGGCGAGTTCGCGCGCAACCTGTCCATCCCGCGCCCGACGTTGTCCGCCCGGCTGAAGACCCTCGTCGACGCCGGTGTGCTCGAACGGGTCGACCCGGTGCCCGAATACGTGCTGACCACCGCCGGGCGGGACCTCTTCGGCGCCGTCGTCACGCTCATGCAGTGGGGGGACCGGCACCTCGCCGGCCCCGAGGGACCGCCGATCCTGTTGCGGCACCACGACTGCGGGGAGGTCGGCGGGACGTACGTCGCCTGCGGCCACTGCGGCGGCGCGATCGCCACCGATCGGGTGACGCCCGAGCCGGGGCCCGGTTTCCGCTAGCCCGCGGCCTTCTTGCGCTGGTGCCCGACCACGAACCCGCCGACGATGATCAGGAACACCACCAGCGTGATGATCCAGCCGGTGACGCCGAACGGGTCCTCCTTCGCCGCCGACGCGGCCGCGGACGTCCCGCTGTTGCCGGTGCCGCCGTCGGCGAGCACGGACGGATCTTCGCTCGACGGCGCCGCGGCCGGTGCCTGGTAGGTGATCTGGCCGACCGGCACGGCCCGGTCCTCCTCGAGCGCGAAGCCGTAGTCGAGCAGCTTCGCCGCCTGGTCGACCACCTTCGTCGGCTTCTGCTCGGCGCGCAGCATGACGACCGCGAGGCGCTTGCCCTTGCGCTGCGCCGCGCCCACGTAGGTGTGCCGTGCGTCGTCGGTGAAGCCGGTCTTGCCGCCGAGGAAGCCGGGGTAGACGCCGAGGAGCTTGTTGTCGTTGAAGATCGGGATGGCCGGTTTGCCGCCGGTCGCCGGGATCTCGAAGCTCTTCGTCGCGACGACCTTCGCGAACTCCGGCTGCTTCATCGCGTAGTGGAAGATCAGGCTGAGGTCGTAGGCCGAGGTCGACATGCCCGGCCCGTCCAGGCCCGACGGTGTCGCGGCGCGCGTGTCGAGCGCGCCGACCTTCGCGGCCAGCGCGTTCATCTTCGCCACCGTGGCGTCGACCCCGCCGAGGACCGTGGCGAACGCGTGCGCGACGTCGTTGCCCGAGTGCATCAGCAGGCCGTGCAGCAGCTGGTCGACGGTGTACCGGCCGCCGGCGACGAGGCCGACGCAGGTGCACTCCTGCTCGGCGTCCTCCTTCGTTGCGATGATCGGCTGCTGCGGGTCCAGCTGGGTGACGACGACCAGCGCGAGCAGTGTTTTGATCAGGGACGCGGGCCGCTGCCGGGCGTGCGGGTCCTTCGCCGCGACCACCGCGCCGGTGTCGAGGTCCTGCACCACCCAGGACGCCGCGGTGTTGCCGTCCGGCGGGTTGAGCGCGCCGTCCGGGGTGATCAGGCCGCATTCGGCCATCCGAGCACCGCCGATCGGGATCGCGGGCACCGCCAGCGGCGCCGGGGCCTGCTTGCCCGGCGCGGGCTTCTCCGACGTGTCGACCGGCGGCGGAGGTGCCTGGCGGTTCGCGCACTGACCCTGTTGCGGCGCCGCGGCCGCCAGTGCCGGCGAGCTCAGGGCCAGGAGGGCGGCGGCGAGCGTCGTCGTGAAGACCTTGAGCGACCGGGAAACAACGGAGTGCACCCACGCAATCTAGCGTCGCGACCGCCGCCGCATACTACGGGGCATGCGCATTTCACGCGGCACCTCGCTGTTCCTGCTGGCCTTCGGTGTGTGGTCGTGGATCATCTGGATCACCTTCGCGAAGAACCTGTGGGACAGCGACCGGGCCTGGACCCCCGACGGCTCGCCCACCGCCTACTTCGTGGTGCACGCCGTGCTGACCGTCGTTTCGTTCGTGCTCGGCACGATCATCGGCGTGCTCGGCTGGCGCGGCGTCCGGGCCACCGCGCGGGTCTCCTCCTGACTTTGGTCGGTGGCGCGGCTTCCGGGGCCGGTTTAGGTTGACGCCACAGACCCTGGAGGTGGAATGTCCCGTTTACGTCGAATGGCGGCCCCGCTTGCGCTGGCCGTCGGAGGCGGCCTGTTCGCGGTGGCCCCGGCCGCGGAGGCCGCGCCGGCTGCCTGCGACACGACGAGCACGCCGTACACCTACGTCGTGACGTACCAGCCGGGCACCCGCGCGTCGGCTGTAGACAAGGAGCTGGCGGCCAAGTGCGGCACGAAGGTCGCGTACTACGCGCCGATCGGCGTTGCGATCGCCAGCTCGCGCAATGCGGACTTCCAGCAGAAGATCGGCGTCTACCGGGCCTATTCGGGCGCCAAGGACGTGGCCTCCCAGGGTGCGGCGGCCTCGGCCCGTTCGCTGGGCGCGGTGCGCACGCTGGAGGACACCCGCTCGGTCGCGGCGGCCGGTGACCTGTCCGCGCAGCAGTGGGACATGAAGGCGATCCACGCGCCGGAAGCCAACAAGATCTACCAGGGCAGCCGCGCGGTGACGGTCGGCGTGCTCGACTCGGGCATCGAGGCAACACACCCGGCGCTCAAGGCGGCTCTCGACGCTCGCTCGTCGGCCGGCTGCGTGACGGGCGCACCGGACCTGACGCCGGCCTCGTGGCAGCCGACGACCTCGGACCACGGAACGCACGTGGCGGGCACGATCGCGGGCAGGGACCCGGCGGCGGGCTTCACGGGCATCGCCCCGGGCGTCCGGCTGGCCTCGGTGAAGGTGGTCAACGACGCGGGCTACATCTTCCCGGAGTCGGCGGTCTGCGGCCTCGTCTGGGCGGCAGAGCACGGCTTCGCGGTGACGAACAACAGCTACTACATCGACCCGGGGATGTTCTACTGCCCGAAGCAGCCGGGAGACGCGGCGGCGTTCGAGGCGATCCGCAGGGCGGTGGCGTACTCGACGCACCGAGGAGTGCTCAACGTGGCGGCGGCGGGCAACGACAGCTTGGACCTCACGAACCAGACCACGGACAAGAACCGCCCCCACCCGGTGGACGCGTCGTGCGCCATCCTCCCGGGCATGGCTGACGAAGTGGTGACGGTGTCCTCGGTCGGCTACGCGGGCACGAAGTCGGACTTCAGCAATTACGGCGAGATCGAGGTAACGGCCCCGGGCGGCGCGTTCGAGCAGTCGCCACCGGAAGGAGCGGGCCCGGCCTGCCCCCTGTCATCGGTGGTCGGCGGCCAGTACGGCTCGAAGTGCGGAACATCAATGGCATCCCCCCACGCGGCCGGGGTGGCGGCACTGCTGGCATCGAAGTTCCGCGGAGCATCCCCAAGGTTCCTGACGCAGATCCTGGAGAGCGAAGCGGACGTGGTGAGGTGCGCATCGACGGAAGAGGCGTGCACAGGCCCGGCAAAGAACAATTCGTACTACGGCCACGGCCTGGTAAACGCCCTGGACGCGGTCCGCTGACGCAACCAAGAGAGGAGCTGGGTGGTCATCCCGTCGCCTGAGGCCGTGAAATCACTTTGAGCCGGGCCCGCAACCCACCACCCAGAGCGGGGTGACGACGCAAGCTTGCGGGCCCGGCTCAAAGTGATAGGCCTCGTTCAGGCGACGGG
>NZ_JBSGJD010000292.1:0-11078 GCF_053605405.1 Amycolatopsis sp. NPDC003861 | reverse complement strand
AGCGCCCCAATGTGGCGTTGGGTGCGTCCAACGCACCCAATGTGGCGTTCGGTGCATTGAGCGCAACCAACGCCACATTGGGGCGCTTGGGGCCGGTCAGGACGTCAGCGAGCGGATCGAGCGGATGGCCTCCGGGATCGCGTGGACCAGGCCGGATGCCGAGGTCGGGGCGTTCTGGGCGGCGATCGCGCCCGCCAGCGAGTGGACGTGGGCCGCGGCCGCCGCGGCCAGCCAAGGGTCGAGGCCGGCCGCCAGCAGGGCGCCCACCAGGCCCGACAGGACGTCGCCCGAGCCGGCCGTGGCCAGCCAGGCGCCGCGCGGGGTGTTGACCGCGACCCGGCCGTCCGGGGCGGCGATCACCGTGCAGTGGCCCTTCAGCAGCACCACCGCGTTGTACTTCTTCGCCGCTTCGCGCGCCGCCGTCACGCGGTCCGCGCCGGGCTTCCGGCCCATCAGGCGCTCGTACTCGCCCGCGTGCGGGGTCAGGACCAGCGGGGTGTCCGGGTCGCGGGCGTCCTGGACGTCCGGGGACTTCGCGATGATCGTCGTCGCGTCGGCGTCCGCGCAGACCGGGACGCCCTGGCCGAGGACGTGGCGGAGCACGTCCCGGCCCTCCGCGCCGGTGCCGATGCCCGGCCCGACCACCCACGCCTGGACCCGGCCCGCGTCGGCGACCGTGCCGGTCGCGATGACCTCCGGCCACTGCGCGCGGACGACGTCCGCCGCGTGGCCCGCGTAGCGCACCAGGCCCGAGGTCGCCCGGACGGCCGAGCCTGCGGCCAGCACCGCCGCGCCCGGGTACGTCGCCGAGCCCGCTGCGACGCCGACCACGCCCTGGCTGTACTTGTCGTCCTCCGGCCCGGGCACCGGCCAGGCCGCGGCGACGTCCACGATGTCGAGGCGCCGGAGATCGGGTTCGGCCAGCTCGAGGCCGATGTCGACGAGGACAACCTCACCGCAGTGGGCGGGCGCGAGGGCGTGGACCGGCTTGAGCACGCCGAAGGTCACCGTGCGGGCGGCTTTGACGGCGGGGCCGTCGACCGAGCCGGTGTCCGGGTCGACACCGCTGGGCAGGTCGACCGCCACGATCGGGGCTTCGACCAGCTCGACCAGCCGCGCGGCGTCGGGGCGCAGGGCGCCTTTGCCCGAGATGCCGATGATGCCGTCCACGACGACGTCGGCCTGCGCGATCCACTGTGGACCGTCCGCGGCGGGCACCGCGCGACCGCCGGCCCGCTTGAGCGCCCCGAGGCCTTTTGCATGCGCTTTCTCGGGCTTGAGCAGGATGGCCGTGACCGCGACCCCGCGGCGGCGCAGGAACGCCCCGGCCCAGAGCGCGTCGCCGCCGTTGTCGCCGGAGCCGGCCAGCAGGACGACCCGGCGGCCGGAAACGCCGCCGGTGTGGTCCTCCAGGAGGTCCGCGATCTGCACCGCGAGCCCGAACGACGCCCGCCGCATCAGCTCGCCCTCGGGCGTGACGGCGAACGCCCGCCCCTCCGCCTCGCGAATCCGTTCCGTGGTCCAGATTCCCTGCACGGCGGGGCCTCCGCTTACTCGACTGTGACGGACTTCGCCAGGTTACGCGGCTTGTCGACGTCGTACCCGCGGGTGCGGGCGATCTCCGCGGCGAGCACCTGCAGCGGCACGGTGGACACCAGCGGCTGGAGCAGCGTCGGCACCGCGGGGACCTCGATGAGCTCGTCGGCGAACGGCCGGACCGTCTCGTCGCCCTCTTCGGCGATCACGATCGTGCGGGCGCCGCGCGCCTGGATCTCGCTGATGTTCGACACGAGCTTGGAGTGCAGCACCGCGCGGCCTTTGGGCGACGGCATCACGACGACGACCGGCAGGCCGTCCTCGATCAGCGCGATCGGGCCGTGCTTGAGCTCGCCCGCCGCGAAGCCCTCGGCGTGCATGTACGCGAGTTCCTTGAGCTTCAACGCGCCTTCGAGGGCGACCGGGAAGCCGACGTGCCGGCCGAGGAAGAGGACGGCCTTGGAGTCGGCGATGCGGCGGCCGAGGTCGCGCACCTGCTCCACAGTGGACAGTACCTTTTGGACGGCCGCGGGCATGGCCTCCAGCTCGGCGAACTCGCGGGCGACCTCGTCCGGGTACTTCGTGCCGCGGGCCTGCGCCAGCGCCAGGCCGACCAGGTAGTTGGCCGCGATCTGGGCGAGGAACGCCTTGGTCGAGGCGACGCCGATCTCGGGCCCGGCGTGGGTGTAGAGGACGGCGTCGGACTCGCGCGGGATCTGCGCGCCGTTGGTGTTGCAGACGGCGAGGACGCGGGCCTTCTGCTCGCGCGCGTGCCGGACGGCTTCGAGCGTGTCCGCCGTCTCGCCGGACTGGGAGACGGCGACGACGAGCGTGTCGCGGTCGAGGACCGGGTCGCGGTAGCGGAACTCGGAGGCGAGCTCGACCTCGACCGGCAGCCGCGTCCAGTGTTCGATGGCGTACTTGGCGACCAGGCCGGAGTGGTAGGCCGAGCCGCAGGCGACGACGAAGACCTTGTCGACGTCGCGGAGGTCCTGGTCGGAGATGCGCTGCTCGTCGAGGATGATGCGGCCGGACTCGAAGTGGCCGCGCAGCGTGTTGGCCAGCGCCTCGGGCTGCTCCTCGATCTCCTTGAGCATGAAGTACTCGTGGCCGCCCTTTTCGGCGGCGGAGAGGTCCCAGTCGACGGTGAACGGCTTGGCCTGGGCGGCGTCGCCGTGGAAGTCCAGGACGTCGTAGCCCTCGCGGGTGATGACGACGAGCTGGTCCTGCCCGAGTTCGACGGCCTCGCGCGTGTGCTCGATGAACGCGGCGACGTCGGAGGCGACGAAGTGCTCACCGTCCCCGACCCCGACGACCAGCGGCGACGACCGGCGCGCCGCGACGATCGTGTCCGGCTGGTCGGCGTGCGTCACGACCAGGGTGAACGCCCCTTCGAGCCGCCGGCAGACGGCGGCGACGCTGGCGGTGAGATCGCCCTTGGTGTCGCCGTCGGTGTACGCGCGGGCGATGAGGTGCGCGGCGGTCTCGCTGTCGGTGTCGCTGGCCATCTCGACGCCGTCGGCTTCCAGCTCGGCACGCAGGGCGGCGAAGTTCTCGATGATGCCGTTGTGCACGACGGCGACGCGCTGCGAGGCGTCCCGGTGCGGGTGCGAGTTGCGGTCGATCGGGGCGCCGTGGGTGGCCCAGCGGGTGTGCCCCATGCCGGCAGTGCCGCCGAAGTGCTCGCGGCCGACCTCGTCGAGCCGCGTCTCCAGGTTGGCCAGCCGGCCGGCCTTGCGCTCGACGGTCAGCGCGCCGGCGCCGTCGAGGACCGCGACACCGGCGGAGTCGTAACCGCGGTACTCCATGCGCCGGAGCCCACCGAGGACGACGTCCAGAGCCGGGCGGTGCCCGACATATCCCACGATTCCACACACGCACACCAGCCTAACGAGGGACATTCAGCGGGTTGACGGGGTGGGCTCACGGCCTCCGACCTGCGGGTATGCGGCTGTGGTGGTTCGAACCAATGCGGTGCGGCGGGTGCTTGGGCGGGCGGAATTGTCGGTGGCTGCCGGTAGAGTGGAAGACCGGGGGCGCCCCCGCCGGCGGGTTGCGCAGCGCACTGGGGTGACCACGCCGGGCGGCACATCGAAGCAGCCCGCTGGGGGGCTCTGGTGCGGCTTGGGGTGGCCGCTGGGTTCTGGCGAGTCGTTGGCCACCACCCCGAAGCCTGATTGTGACTACGGACGGCAGCACCGTGTCAAGGCGGGAAAGATGCCTTGACACGGCACTACCGTCCGCGTTTTTGGCTTCGTATCGGGGTGGTGGGGGGATCTGGGTGGGGGCCGGCTGTGCCGTCAGCGTTCCGTTCGCGTCGGCGGTGAGGCACCTGGGCGGTTGGGCAAGGGGCAGGCGGGATGCGATGCCGCCGGGTGAGCGGCGCACGGGGGCAGGCGGAGTCCGCGAGCGGCCCGGGCCCGAGGAGCGACCAGCCACGAGCCGACTTGGCAGCCGCGGGTGGCGAGCGGCGCGCCGGGGCGGCGGGCGCGCCGGGGGTGGGCTCGCACAGTAGGGTTCCCCGCATGGCCAGCAAGCCCAAGCAGCTGCTCGCGGAGTTGACGCACCCGGGTCCGCACGAGGTCCTGCGGGGCAACCTCGCCCTGGTCGGGCTGCCCGGCGTGGTCTTCACGCCGCGCGCCGGGCTCGGGCTGCCCGCCGTCGCCTTCGGGCACGGGTGGCTGCAGCCGCCCGATCGGTACCGGGAGCTGCTGCGGCACCTCGCCAGCTGGGGCATCGTCGCCGCCGCGCCGGCCACGCAAAGGGGTCCCCTGCCCTCGCACCGGCTGCTCGCCGCCGACCTGCTGACCACGCTCGACGTCGTCACCACCGTGCGGCTCGGGCCGGACGGCATCAGTGTCGATCCCGGCAAGCTCGGCCTCGCCGGGCACTCGACCGGTGGCGGGTCCGCCGTCCTGGCCGCGGCGCAGGAAGCCGAGAGCAAGAAGATCAAGGCCGTCGCCACCATCACCGCGGCTCAGACGCTCCCGCCGGCCACCGAGTCGGCCAAGGCGATCACCGTTCCCGGCCTGCACCTCGCCGCCGAAGACGACCTGGTCGCCCCCGCCGTCGCGCACGCCGAGGCGATCGCCGGGGCCTGGGGTGGCGATGACGTCCAGCTGCGGTTCCTCGGCAAGGCGTCGCACCTGGGTGTCACCGAAGGCCGGCACTGGTCGCAGCTGTTCATGCACGGCAAGCCGCACCGCAAGACGCAGCAGCTCACGCGCGCGCTGTTCACCGCCTTCTTCCTCACCCACCTGACCGGCACCGACAAGTACCGGCCACTGCTCGAGGCGGACGTCAAGCGCGCCCCCATCGAGCGCGAAGAAGAGCCCGCCCGCTGACGCAGGCGGGCCTCGGGTCAGACCAGCCAGCTCGTGCTGGAGAAGTCGTCCTCGTCGTCCGGCTGACGCGCGTGCCTGCCCCGCCGCGGCGGTTCGGGCGCGGGCGGCGGTTCCGGCGCCGGTTCCGGGCGCGGCGGGGCCGCCGCGACCGGGGTGCCGTAGCTCGGCGTCGGGTAGTTCGTGTAGCCGGTGTCCGCCTCTTCGTCGTGGACGCCGAACTCCATCAGCGACTCGCGGGACTTGTCGGCCAGCGTCTTCTCCGTCGCCCAGCCACCCGCGCTCTGCTTGCGCTTGTTGAGCTCGTCCATGTGCTCGGCGTACTTCTGCGCGGCGGCCAGCTCCTGCCGCATGCCCTCGCGCGCCTGCTGCTGGGCCTCGGCGAGCCGGCGTTCGCGCAGCCCGCGCTGCTCGTCCTGCTCCCGCGCCGCCGCGTCCATCGTCGAGATCGCCGCGCGATACCGGTCTTCGGCGCTGCTCATCGGCCCTCCTCGGCCCTCGTCACCGGTCGTACCGGATCGAACGGTCACCCTCGTCGTCGAGCGAGCCGCTGATCCGGCCCTTCGCGCCGCTGGTCTCGAACACGCCACCCTCGATGCGGTACTGGCTCGGCCCGCGCTGCTGGTCGCCGCCGCCACCGCCCGGGGCGCCGCCCATGCCGCCCATCATCCCCATCCCGCCCATGCCGGACATCCCGCTCATGCCCGACGAGCTCGCGGCCGCCTGGTGCAGGCCGGCGTCGACCGGGGTCGCGCCGAGCCCGCCGCCGCCGTCGGACATCGGGAGCGAGGCGTCGCTGCCCGTCTGGGCGCCCGGGTCGAGCGAGACGGCCCCGGCGAAGTCCGGCGACCCGCCGCCGGTGACGGCCGAACCGAAGTTGCTCGCCCCCGCCGTCGTGGTCGCGTCTGCGGAAGTGCCGGCCGACGCACCCGCGTCGGCGGTCGCCACCGCGGGCTCGGCCCCGACGCTGCCCCCGCCGCCGAGGTCGCCCTCGAAGCCGCCGGGCGCGGTGAACCCGCCGGCCCATTCGCTGCGGGTGAAGCCCGGGTCGGGGTTCGGCGGCGCGGGGTCCTTCGTCAGCGGGGACTCGGCGTTCGCGTCGTGCGGGATGTCCGCGCCGACGGCCACCGGCTTGACGTCCGCCTTGAGGCCGTCCCCCTTGAGGTCCCCGGCCTTGGGGTCGTCCTTCTCGTCCAGGGTGTAGGTGGTCGGCTCGCCCTTGCCGTCGTCGACCGTCACGATCGTCGGGCCGTCCGGGCCCTCCGGCCGCTCCGCGGTGATCTTGAGGTTGCCGTCCTGGATGTGGATCTTGCCGTCCGGGCCCGGCTTGTAGGAGCCGTCGGCCGAAGGCTGCCCTTCCTTGACCGCCTGCTGGCTGCCCTGCGGCCCGAAGGACGCCTTGTCCCCGTCGGCGGCGGCGTCTTTGCCCGCACCGTCCTTGGCCTTGTCGTCGTCACCCCAGTCGAGGTGGTAGTCCTTCTTGTGGCCCTGGCCGTCGTCCACGGAGATGTCCTGCTTGCCCTCCTTGTCGGGCTCGGACATCGTGATCGTGTTGTCGCCCTTCTTGACCGACACCGTGTCCGTGTCGTCCATGTCCTTGATGGCTTCGCCGGTCTTGGGGTCGATCGGGTACGGCTCGCCGGTCGACGGGTCGACCTCCAGGGGCTTGCCGGTGATCGGGTTCTTGCCCTCGTCGGGCTTCGCGGGCTCCTCGGCCTTCGGAGGCTCGGCCGCCGACGGCGTCGTGGAGCCGCTGCCGGTGCTGCCCGTGCTCCCGGTGCCGGTGCTCCCTGTGCTGCCGGTGCTACCGGTGCCCGTGTTGCCGGTATTTCCGGTGTTGCCCGTGTTGCCGGTGTTCCCGGTCTGGTCGCCGCCGCCTTCGTTCTTGGCCTCGGTGAGCTGGTTGCGGTAGCCGTCCATGTACCGCGCGAGCGCGCCGAACTGCTGGTCGATCGTGTCCTTGGCGGCCTTGCAGGACCCGTCGAACGCGGCGATCAGGCTCCGGTACTCGGTCGAGAAGGCCCCGTCACGCCAGTAGCGGCAGACGTTCCGGCCGTAGGTGATGTTCTCGTCGTTGAAGCAGCCGTCGTCGTTCTGCAGGCGCTCGGCGAGGTTCGAATTGTTGCCGTGCTTGGCGTTCACGGCGTCGATCCAGCCGGCGACCTTCATGAAGTCGTCGAATTCCTCGGTCTCGCCGTTGGCGACCTTGAGGACGTCCTTGGCCATCGGGATGTCGGCCTCGGCGATCACCGGGCGGTGCAGCTGCAGGACCTCGTCGACCTTCTTCTTGACGGCGTCGAAGACGTGCGTGACGGTCTGCGGGATCAGCTTCGCCGCGCCGTCGATCTGCGCCGACAGCTCCTTGGCGTGCGGCTTGATCGTCTCGTCGTACTTGATCTCCGCCGCGTTGGCGCCCTTGCCCTTCCACGCGTCGAAGAGGGTCTGGAGCTCGGTGTCGCTCTTCGTCAGCGCGTCCTCGACGACCTTATGCGCCTTGCTCAGGTCGTCGGCGTCGCCGAGGAACTTCTGGTACTGGATCCCGCGGTTCTCGTGGAACTTGTCCTTGAGCTCCTTCTGGGAATCCTTCTTCGGGTTGTCGCCCTTGATCTGGTTCCAGACCTCGTCGGTCCACTTCGCCAGCATGTCGACCGCGACGTTGCCCTGGTCGAGCTGCTCGTCGGAACTCTTCGCGCCGGCCCCCAGCGTCGGCGTGCCGATGCCGTCGAGGTTCTTCTTCGCCTGGTCCCGCGCGGCGGTGTCGCGCTCGTGTTCCTGCTTCTTCGCCGCCGCTTCCTGCTGCGCTTCCTTCAGCGCTTCGTCGACATCGGACGACGAACCCGGCAGCCAGTCGTCGTTGAAGCTGACGCTGTCGGTGTAGTTCTCGATGTACTTGGCGGCGTACGCCTCTTCTTCTTCGTTGAAGTTGACCGTGTCCTCGCTGTACTCCTCCATCAGCTTGGACTTGGCTTCCATCGAGACGTTCGGGTCGTCGAGGACCTTCTTGATCTCAGCCCATTCGGCCATCAGCGGTTACCCCCGGCCTGGTTCGCCGTCGCGCCGGCGTTCGCTTCCTGCGCGGTGTACTTGGCGCCGGCCGACCCGATCCCGCTGCCCAGGTTGAGCAGGGCGTTCGACAGCCCGGTCATGCCCGCGCCGATCTCGTCCATCCCGGCCTTGTACTTGCCGAAGCTCTCCTGGTGCACGCGACCGAAGTCCCCCGCGATGATTTCGGTCGGCGCGACCTTCTTCGCTTCGTTCGCCGGGTCGTCGGCGACGTCCGCCAGGCGGATCTGCGCCCGCGTCATCGCCTCCGAACTCGCTTCGTAGCCGTTCGGCATGGTCGCTGCCCCCTTCGATCCCGCACTCCGCGCTGACGTTCCGGGACTGTGACGCGCCCGGACACCGTTCGGTGCCGTCGCAGATGCACACAGAGTCTAGCGTCCGCCCGGACGCCGGACCTGCGCTTCCGCGAAGTGCACCCGCCCGGGACTCACCCGCCGGCGCGCTGCGCGGCGACCGCCTCGGAGATCACCTCGGCGACGCCGCGGATGTCGACCAGCCGGTCGAGCTCGTCGATGTCGACCGAGACGCCGTAGGTCACCTCGACCCGGGACAGCAGCTGGATCCGCTGCCGGGACGTCAGGCCGAGGTCGTCGAACGGCGTGGTTTCGCTGAGCCGCTCGGGCGGGATCTCCAGCGCGAAGCCGATGATCCGCCGGATCTCGTCGACGTAGGCCCCCGGGTCACTCATGGCGCCCATTCTCACCCCACCAGCGTTCGCGGGCCGCGGCGCGGGACACCTTGCCGCTGGAGGTCCGCGGCACTTCGCCCGGCCGCACCAGCCAGAGGGCCCGCAGCGGGAGGTCGTGGGCCGCGGACACGGCCCGCCGCACGGCCGTCTCGACCGACTCGTCCCGGGTGACGCACCCGGCCACGACCGCGACACCTTCGCCGCGGCCGTCCCGCACGGCGAACGCGGCGGCGCGCCGGACGCCCGGGTGCGCGGCCTCGACGGTGGCCTCGATGTCCTGCGGGTGGTGGTTGCGGCCGTCGACGATGATCAGGTCCTTCAGCCGCCCGGTGACGTACAGCTCGCCGTCGTGGACGAAGCCGAGGTCGCCGGTGCGCAGCCAGCCGTCCGGGGCGAGCACGTCGTCCCGGCCCCAGTAGCCGTCGGCGATGTTCGGCCCGGACACCTGGATCTCTTTGTCGGCAATGCGGATCCGCTGGCCGAACGACCGCCCCACCGACACGCGCGGCTCGCCGTCGAACGCCGTGATCGTCGGCCCCTCGTCGCCCGCGCTCGTGACGAACACCGTCGCCTCGGCCAGCCCGTAACACGGCTTGTGCGCGGCCCGCGGCAGCCCGAAGGGGGCGAAGGCGCGTTCGAACGCCTCGACGGTGGCGGGGCGGACCGGCTCGCTGCCGTTGAGCAGCGAGTTCACCCGCGAGAGGTCGACGGCTTCGAGGTCCCCCGCCGCTTCGGCCGCCAGGTCGAAGGCGAAGTTCGGCGCGGCGGTGACGACGCCCGGGAGCTCGGCCAGCAGCCGGATCCACCGCAGCGGGTCGCGCACGAACTCCATCGGCGTGAAGAAGACCGACCGCGAGCCGAGGAAGACGGGCGTGCCGATGAGCAGGACCAGGCCCATGTCGTGGAAGAACGGCACCCAGCCGGCCAGCGGGGTCGACGCGTCGGC
Organism: Amycolatopsis sp. NPDC003861; assembly: GCF_053605405.1. Classification (NCBI taxonomy): domain Bacteria; kingdom Bacillati; phylum Actinomycetota; class Actinomycetes; order Pseudonocardiales; family Pseudonocardiaceae; genus Amycolatopsis; species Amycolatopsis sp. NPDC003861. The sequence goes on along the minus strand of NZ_JBSGJD010000292.1, from coordinate 1,504 downwards.
GCGGTAGCACCGCGTGGTCTGCCAGCAGGCGGCCACCAGCGCGCGGTGCGAGATCACCGCGCCGGCCGGGCGGCGCGTCGAGCCGGACGTGTACTGCAGGTACGCCGGATCGGTCATCGCCACCGCGGCGGGCGGCTCGGTCTCGTCGGGCTCGATGTCGTCGAGGACCAGCACGGTGACCGGCGGGACCTGGCCGGCCAGGTCCTTCGACGTGAGGCACACCGCCGGGGTGGCGTCGGCGAACGCCGACTCGATCCGCGCACGGCCGGTGCGGCCGGTCGGGACGGACAGCGGCACCGCGATCCGCCCCGCGTAGAGCGTCCCGAGGAAGCCGGTGACGTAGCCGAGGTCCTGCCGCGCGACGATCGCCACCCGGTCGCCCGGCCGGGTGCGGCGCCGCAGCTCGCGGGCGACCCCGCGGACGCGGGCGAGCAGCTGCGGCCAGGTCAGCGTGTGGTCGGCCGGTCCGGGGAAGGTGCGGCAGGTGAACGCGGGGCGGTCTTCGCCGGCGTTGCGGAGCAGGTGGTCCGTGAACGGCGTGGCGAGGACGTAATCCGGGACTTCTGCGGGCGGCACGGGCCCATCCTGCCCTACCGTGTCGAAGCGATGGACGAGTTCGAACGGCACGGCATCGCGGTGGTCTCCGGCCGCGACGCGTGCGCCCGGGCCCTGCGGTCGCCCGAGCTGACGTCGGATCCCGGCGGCGGCTCCCCCAGCGTGCTGCTGCGGGACGGCGAAGAGCACACCCGCGTGCGCGCGGTGCTGCGGGAGATCATCGCCGGCCTGGAGCCGTTCCCGGCCTCCCTGCGCACGTCGATCGAGACCGTGGTGGCCGGGCTGGGGCCGGCGTTCGACCTGGTGCGCGACTTCGCGCGGCCGGTGGCCGGGCTGGTGACGTCGGCGGTGCTCGGGGTCGAGCTGGACGACGTCTTCCTGGACCACTTGGAGGCGACGACGGCGAACCTGGACGTCTTCGGCGGCGTCGACCGAGCTGGGCAGGCGTCGGCGTTCCGGCTGGCCGTGCAGCTGAGCCGGACGGTGGCCGGGCCGGGTGGGCTGACGGCGTTGCGGGAGGCCCGCGCGGCCGGCCGGCTCGACGAGGACGAGCTGACGATCAACGCCGTGGTGCTGGCCCACGCGGCCTACGAGAACTCGCTGAACTTCCTGGCCTGCGCCGGGCTGGAACTCGCGGCTTCGGGCCCGCGGACCGTGCGGGAGCTGGTGACGGCGATCTGCCCGGCCCGGTACGTGCTGCGCTTCGGCCCGGACGGCCCGGTGGCGATCGCGCTGACCGACGGCCTGCCGTTCGGCCTCGGCCGGCACGCGTGCCCGGGGTCCGGGATGGCGGTGGCCGAGGGCGAGATCGCGCTCACCGCCCTGGCGAAGCTCCTCGGCGGCGGCTGCCGGGTGGGCGCAGTGCGCTGGAAGACCCACCCGGTGTTCCACGGCTTGGCCTCGGCGCAGGTTCTCGTGAGTGGTAAGGCGGGTTAGAACCCGCCTTACC
>NZ_JBSGJD010000291.1:0-11097 GCF_053605405.1 Amycolatopsis sp. NPDC003861 | reverse complement strand
GCCGTAACTCACGTGATCTGAGACGGAACTCGCGTGATTGGGGCCGTAACTCGCGAGTTACGGCCCCAATCACGCGAATGACGGGCCTGATCACGTGAGTGACGGGCCGGATCACGTGGGTGACGGGTTACTGGCGGAAGCGGTAGGTCTTGCTGTCCCAGAGGATGCAGATGCTCGGGGCCATGACCACCACGCGGAGCGTGTTGTCGCGCTCGTCGAAGTCGATTCCTTCGACCTCGAACGAGCCCGAGCAGCCGCTGCGGAGCGGGAGCTGGCCGAGCGAGGTGACGTGGGCGGTGACGTCCGAGCCGTTCGGGACCGAAGCCAGGTCGACCTGGAGGAGCGGCTTCGTGGTGCCGAAGAGGCTGCCGTCCGGGTCGTCGGACGCGCAGAGCAGGCGGGTTGCGGTCTGGAAGTCGCAGCCCTGGACGTCGCGGACCGCGTGGTCCAGGCGGATCGTGCCGGCCAGAGGCAGGTTCTGCGCCGGGTTCGTGGCCACCACCCCCGGCATCGGGTGCACCAGGAGCCGGGTCATCGTGCCCCACTCCCCCGCCACCAGCCAGCGCGCGTCGGGCGACACCGCGGCGAAGGAGTTGTTGTTCGCCTCCCACGACTCGAGGGCGTGCTTGTAGTTGGCCCACGAGCCGTCCGGGGCCTGGACGCGGAAGAGCTTCGCGCCGCGGTCGTCACGCTGGTAGGGCTCGACGTACCAGCCCTGGGCCGAGCCCGGGTCGCCGACGTGGTTCCAGCCCTGGGCGTTCAGGTCGGCCGGGATGGTGCCGATCCCGGTGTAGCGGATCGTCGTCCCCGAGGGACGCACGATCGTCGCGAGGCCCTGGCTCTCGTCGAGGGCCCGGGCGTTGTCGGAGCCGACCTCCGTCCAGCCCGTGACGGCCTGGGCCAGCGCCGGCGAAACCACGGCGAGCAAGGCGGCGAGGGTGAGCACGATCCCGGTTCTGCGCATGTGCGACTCCGGTGGGTGAGGGGAACCTGGCCCGCTGGATCTACCAGGACTCCCCCACCCCGCACACCCGCCGAATGAAGGTTTTTCACGTTTGTTCGACGATTTGTCTCATTCCGGACAGCAGAAGACCCCGGCGGGTGCACCCCGCCGGGGACCTCGCGCCGGGATCAGTTCCCCGGACGGAGACTGTCGTAGATCTCCTTGCAGGCCGGGCAGACCGGAGACCCGGGCTTCGGCGACTTCGTCACCGGGAAGACCTCGCCGCACAGCGCCACCACGTGAGTGCCCATGACCGCGCTCTCGGCGATCTTGTTCTTCTTCACGTAGTGGAACATCTTCGGCGAGTCGTCGTCGGTGGTGTCCGTGCCCTCGGGCGTGGTTTCCGGCTTCGTCAGCGTCTCGGTGCTCACCCGGCCATTGTGCCCGAGTCCCCGCGCGAAAGGTCTCCGGCCTGGCAGGATCCCCGGCATGTTCCAGAAGGTGCTCGCGACGTTCGGCTCGGGCGGGGCGAAGATCGACGCCCGCCTGCTCGACCGCACCGCCGCCCCCGGCCGGCCGCTCCACGGTGAAGTCCTGCTGCTCGGCGGCGAAGTCGACCAGGAGATCAAGGGGCTCGCGGTGACGCTGCTGGCCCGCGTCCAGGCCCCCGGCGGCAAGACCGAAGACCTCCCCTTCGGCACCCAGCAGCTGGTCGGCAGCGAGGTCATCCGGGCCGGCCAGCAGGTCCGCGTGCCGTTCGAGGTGCCGCTGCCCTGGGAAACGCCGGTGACCAGCGTCTACGCCAAGCCGCTGGCCGGGATGGCGGTCGGCGTCCGGGCCGAGCTCGACCTCGCCGCCGCGGTCAGCGACCCCTTCGACGCCGACGCCGTCGCCGTCGAGCCGCTTCCGGCGCAGAAGCGGATCCTCGACGCGCTGAGCCGGCTCGGCTTCACCTTCCGCGAAGCCGTCCTCGAACCGGGCCGGGTCGACGGCGCCCGCCAGCAGCTGCCGTTCTTCCAGGAGATCCGCTTCACGCCCTCGCCGCGCTTCGCGACCATCTTCTCCCAGGTCGCGGTCACCTTCCTGACCTCGGCCGAGCGCACCGACGTCGTGCTCGAGGTCACCAAGCGGGTCCGGGTGAGCAAGACCGGCGGGTTCGGCGGCCGCGGCCAGGACTTCCTCGGGATGTTCACCATGAAGCCGGACGTGAACTGGGAGAAGCAGCTCGAAGACTGGCTCGACCAGGTCGCCCGGCCGCGCGGCATCTTCGACTGATGCGCTGGTCCGAAGCGGTCGCCACGCTCGGCGGCACGTCCGACGCCTGGCCACGGCTCGAAGCGCGCTACGCCGAGCCACACCGCCGCTACCACACGCTCACGCACGCGGCCGCCGTCGCGCGCGACTCCGCCTCGCTCGCCGAAGGACTCGACGAGACCGAACGTGCCATCGTCGCCGTCGCGGCCTGGACGCACGACGTCGTGTACGACGCGAAGCCCGGCGAAGACGAACGCGCGAGCGCTGCCTGGGCGCGCGAAGCCCTGGAGGGAGTCGCCGAAGCGCACGTCGAGCGGGTCGAGGGCCTGATCCTCGCCACGATCGGGCACGACGCCCCGCCGGACGACCTCCTGGCCACCGCCCTCCTCGACGCCGACCTCGCCGTCCTCGGCGCGCCCGAAGACCAGTACGCGGCGTACGCCCGCGGAGTGCGCGAGGAGTACGCGAAGTACCCCGACGACGTCTGGCGCGAAGGCCGCATCGCCGTCTTGGAGCGCCTGCTCGGGCGCGAGCTCTACCGCAGCGAAACCGCGCGGGCACACTGGGCGAGCGCCGCCGAAAGGAACCTGACCGCCGAGCTGACCCACTGGCGCGGCGAGCGGACCGATCACCGATGATGGTCCCTCGTGACTACCGCACTCTCGCTGCACGAAGAGGTCGCCTCGGCGCTGCGTGACGGGCACCCCGTCGTCGCGCTGGAGAGCACCATCCTGTCCCACGGCCTCCCCGCCGGCCGCAACCTCGACGTCGCCCGCCGCCTCGAAGGCGTGGTCCGCGACGGCGGCGCCGTCCCGGCCACGATCGCGGTGCTCGACGGCCGGGTCGTCGTCGGCCTGTCCCCCGCCGAGCTCGAGCGCGTCTGCGCGCCGGACGCCGGCTTGGACAAGCTCTCGCTGCGCGACCTCGGCCCGGCTGTGGGCCTCGGCCGCTCGGGCGCGACGACCGTGGCGAGCACGTCGGCGCTGGCCGCGGCGGCCGGCATCGGGATGTTCGCCACCGGCGGGCTCGGCGGCGTGCACGTCGGTGCCGCGCAGTCGTGGGACGTCTCGGCGGACCTCGGCGTGCTGGCGAAGGTGCCGACCGTGGTCGTCTGCTCCGGCGTGAAGTCGGTGCTCGACATCCCGGCCACCCTGGAGGTGCTGGAGACGAACTCGGTGCCGGTGCTGGGCTACCGCACGAGCGACTTCCCGGCGTTCTACCTGCGCTCGTCGGGCCACCAGGTCGGCTGGCGGGTCGACGACCCGAAGCAGGCCGCCGCCGTGATCGACGCGCACCGCGCGTACGCGGCTTCCGGCGTGCTGCTGGCGAATCCGATCCCCGAAGCGTCCGAAATGGACAAGGAGTTGCACGACCGGCTGCTCGCCGAGGGTCTCGCGCTCGTCGAGGACCGGGGCGTCCACGGCGCCGACGTCACCCCGGTGCTCCTGGAGCACTTCCACACCGCCAGCGGCGGCGTGAGCATCGACGCGAACGAAGCGCTGGTGCTGAACAATGCCAAGCTGGCCACCGAAGTCGCGGTGGCGCTGGCATGAACGAACTGGCGAGTGAATCGTCTGACACCGGCGGGATCGTGGTGGTCGGCGACGCGGCCCTGGACGTGATCGCCCGGCACGACAAGCCGTTGCCGCACGGCGGCGACGCGCGCGCGAAGATCCGGTTCACCGGCGGCGGGTCGGGCGCCAACACGGCGCTGTGGCTGCGGCACCTCGGCGCGGAGACGACGCTGCTCGCGCGGATCGGCGACGACCCGGGTGGCCGGCTCATCCGGGCCGAGCTGGAGGCGGCGGGCGTGCGGTGCGCGTTCGCCGTCGACCCCGAGGCGCCCACCTGCTGCGTCGTGGTCATGGTCGACGGGTCCGGGCAGCGCAGCATGCTGGCCGACCGCGGCGCGAACCAGCGCTTCGCGCCCGGAGACGTCACGCCCGAGGCGCTCGAAGGGGCGCGTCACCTGCACCTTTCCGGGTACGTGTTGCTCGACCCGCCGTCGCGCGCGGCCGGGCTCGCGGCGCTGGCGGCGGCGAAGGAGGCCGGGCTGACCACGTCGGTCGACCCCCAGGCCGCCGCGCACATCACCGACCCGGCCGCGTTCCTGGCCGACGTCCGGGGGGTCGACCTGCTGCTGCCGAACACCGAGGAGCTGGTCGCGCTGACCGGTTCGGCCGACCCGGTGTCGGCGAAGGAGCTGCTCGGCGCGGTCGGCGCGGTGGTGGTCACCGCCGGGCTGGACGGCGCCAGCTGGGTCGACGCCGACGGCGTCACGAGCGTGCCGGCGGTCGAGGCGGAGTGCCTCGATTCGACCGGCGCGGGCGACGCCTTCGACGCGGGCGTGCTCACCGGCTGGCTGGCCGGGGAGTCCACTGTGGACGTCCTGCGGCACGGCACGCGGCTGGGCGCGCTGGCCGTCGGGAAGGTCGGCCCGCAGCCCGGGTAGGACGTGTCCGGCATCGCCGCGGTCCAGGCGATCACGGCGTGCCGGGAAGGAGCGGCTCCCGGTGTCAGGTGTCCGTCCCGCCGCCCTGCGCCCGGTTCCGCTTCCACTGCGACCACAGCACGTCGCCGAAGTTCTGCCACTTTTCGAATCGCTCGTCCGGGCTCGCCGCGGCCGAGGGGTCGAACGTGCCGATGCGGGCCGCCGGGCCGTCGGTCCGCGGCGGGACGGCGGCCTGGCGCTGGAGTTCGTCCCGGAACTCCACCCAGATCTTCTTGGCCGCCACCTTCATGTCGTTCTCCACGCCGTCGAACGCCCGCCACACCTCGGCGAGGCAGTTCCCCGGGGAGAACGGCTGCACGAAGGCCATCTGCAGGTCGAGCCAGCCGACGTTGCCGCCGAACATGGTGTCCATGGCCCCGTTCAGGTTCCGGTTCAGCCACGTGCTCGACAGCCCGGCGACCGGGACGGCGATCGCGCGCACGCTCGCCGCCCGGCCCGCCAGCGAGGGCTCGCTCGAGTAGAAGGCGGCCACCAGATTCCGGAGCTCGATCAGATCCGTGGCCCGCTGGGCCGCCACGACCGCGGTGAGCTTGTCCTTGACCAGCGCGGTCACGGTCCGCCGCACGTTCGACTCGGCGGCGGCGGCCCGGCTCATCAGCAACCTGTCGATGGCGTCGGGGATTTCCGGCAGGACGGTCTTGTAGGCGTTCGTGTAGTAAACGAGTCCCTCGGCCGCTTTCAGGGCCCCGCTCCAGACTTCGCCCGGCACGCGGGGCTGGGCGGCGCGGAGGCGGTCGGCCACTTCGGCGCCGTAGGCCGCGCCGGCGCCGGCCTGGCTCCTCCCGCCACCGCAGGCCACGAACTTGAACGCGGTGTCCTTCTGCACCTGCCGCCGGTCGTCGGAGGCCTCGGAGACGAAGTCGGCCGGAGTGAGTCCGCCCAGCTTCGCCCGGTTGCCGTGGCCGTAGAAGACCGAGGCTTCGGTGGTGGGTGCCGGCGGGAAGACCCAGGAGTCGTCCCACTGGTGCTTCCCACCCGCCCCGGCGGCTCCCTTGGCGGTCAGCGACTCCTCGATCTCGTCGACCTCGGCGTCCCCCACCATGTTGTGCACGCCTTCGCCGTAGGGGTTGGGCATGCGCACCATCAGCCGCTGCACGGGCACCGCCGGCCCGGTCCGCCCGAGCATCGCCACCACGGCCTGGTTCCCGGCGAGCCGTTGCCAGCCCAGGAGCGGGTGGCCGGGCGCTTGACCAGGAGCGCGGACGGGACGCTTGGCCACGCGTTCGGGCTGGGGTTCGGCGTGTTCTTCCACGGGGCACCGGCTTTCCGACCGGGAGGCGGACTTGCCGCCTGTGTACGATCGGACACTACCCGTGACGACGGGCCTTCCGGCAGTTCCGTACGGGCACGGATCACTGCCCGTCAGGCCGCCCGTGCCGAACCCCGGCGCGCGATCCCTAGCCGTCGATCACCCGGTGAGTGGTGCTTTCGATCGCCTTCGCCTCGCGCTGGTAGGTGTTGACCTTCTCGGACTTGCGGGGCGGGCGGTCGTTGGCGATCAGCACCGCCACCCACGGCAGCGGCACCGAGATCGCCAGGAACCCCAGCGCGAGCCACCAGGTGTGGTAGGTCAGCCCGGCGAGGATCAGGCACGGGATCCGGCAGGCCATCATGATCACGTACTTGCGCTTGCGGGCGGCGAACTGCTCTTCGTACGACGGGGCCGCCCCGGTGATCAGCACCGGGTCCGAGTCCCTGGCGGGCGTGGTCACTGCACCACCTCCACGTCCATCGTCCCACTTGTGCGGTTCATGCGACACCGGGGTGACGCATCTTGCTCAGGGCGGCGAGGACGAGGGTTTCGATGCCGGTGCGCAGGGTCGGGTGCAGGACCGGGGCGAACCGCGGCGAGTGGTTGGACGGGATGTCGCGCTCGAACCGGCCCTCGGTCATCGCCGTGATCACCGTCTGCGGGTCGAAGCCGCCGACCAGCCAGAACACCGACGGCACACCGGCCGCCCGGCCGAACTCGCTGAAGTCCTCGCTGCCGGTGATCAGCGGCGCCGGCAGCACGACGTCGGCGCCGAAGTGGCTGCGGAAGACCTCGGTGAGGGCCTCGTTGGCGGCCTCGTCGTTCTCCGTGATCGGGTAGGCGCCCGACCGCTCGATCTCCGGCGGCTTCGGCGCGCCGGCCGTGGCGGCCTCGCCGTGCACGATCCGCTCGACCGCGGCCAGCACCCGCTCGCGCACGGCCTGGTCGAAGGACCGGACGTTGACCTCCAGGACGGCGTCGTCGGCGATCACGTTGCTCGCGGTGCCCACGTGCAGCGAGCCGACGGTGACCACGGCCGAGTCGGTGGCGGCGATCTCGCGGGAGACGATCGTCTGCAGCTTGAGCACCACGGACGCGGCCAGCACGGCCGGGTCGACGGTGGTTTCCGGGCGCGAGCCGTGCCCGCCGCGGCCGTGCAGGGTGACGCGCAGGGTGTCGGTGGCGGCCATGATCACGCCGGGCCGGGTGAGCACCCAGCCGGCCGGGCCGGGCACCAGGTGCTGCCCGAACACGACGTCGGGCTTCCCGGCGATGTCGAAGAGGCCGTCGCGGACCATCGCCGACGCGCCGCCCGCGCCCTCCTCCCCCGGCTGGAACACCACCAGCAGCGTGCCGGACCAGGTGTCGCGGCCCTTCGCGAGCAGCGCGGCGGCACCGGAGAGCCAGGTGGCGTGCATGTCGTGGCCGCAGGCGTGCATGACCGGGACGTCGGTGCCGTGTTCGTCGGTGGCGCGGGCGGTGCTGGCGTAGGACAGCCCGGTCTTCTCCTCGACCGGCAGCGCGTCGATGTCGGCCCGCAGCTGCACCACCGGCCCCTCGCCGTTGCGCAGCACGCCCAGCACCCCGGTGCCGGCGATGCCGGTGTGCACCTCGTAGCCGTCGCGCTCCAGCCGCCGGGCCAGCTCGGCCGCCGTCCGGGTCTCGGCGAAGGACAGCTCCGGGTGCCGGTGGAAGTCGATGTACAGCGCTTCGAGTTCGGGCAGCGCCGCGTCGAGCGGGGCGAGGACGCGTTCAAGGGTCACGGGGGCCATCGTGGCAGCATTACCCACCGTGAGCACGCGAAGTGGATTGCCCGACCTGTCCGACGACGTCTGCGCGCGGCTGCGCGAGGCCTTCCGGCGCACCTCCTACGACGCCGACGGCGTGGTCGACGCCCTCGGCGGAGCGGCGCACGCGGCGCTGGGCCGCGGCGAGCCGGTGCCGGCCGAGCGCGCGACCCGGGACGCGGGCGACCTCGGCACCCTGATCCGGCTGTTCCTGCTGGGCGGCACCGAGCCGGAGACCGCCGTCAAGGCCGCCTTCGCGCCGCTTTCGCCCGAAGACGCCGTCTCCGCCGGGGTGCTGGCGCCGGCCGCGGACGGCTACCGGGCCGCGCTCGACATCCGGCCGCACGGCGACGAAGAGGGCTCGTGGTGGGTCGTGTCGGACCTCGACGCCGACCTGCTGGGCCACACCGTGCCCGAGGACCACGTGCTCGGGGTCGGCCACGCGTCGCTGTCGCTGATCCGCGCGACGAGCCGCCGCCCGGTGGGCACCCTGCTCGACCTGGGCACCGGCAACGGCGTCCAGGCGCTGCACGCGACCCGGCACGCCGAGCGCGTCACCGCCACCGACGTCTCCGCGCGGGCCCTCGCCCTGGCCGCGGCGACCTTCCGGCTGAACGAGCTGGACGTCGAGCTCGTCCGCGGCGAGTGGTTCGCACCGGTCGCGCGGCGGAAGTTCGACCAGGTCGTCTGCAATCCGCCGTTCGTGGTCGGCCCGGCGCGGGTGGACTACACCTACCGCGACTCCGGGCTGGCCGGCGACGACGCGAGCGCGCTGGTCGTGCGGCAGCTGCCCGGGTTCCTGAACGACGGCGGCACCGGCCACCTGCTGGCGTCCTGGTTGCACACCGGCACGGAGGACTGGGCCGATCGGGTGAGCCGCTGGCTGCCCGCCGAGACCGACGCCTGGTTCGTGCAGCGCGACGTCGCCGATCCGGCGCTTTACGTCGGCACGTGGCTGCGGGACGCGGGACTGGACCCGCGGTCGCCCGAAGGCCGGGCGAAGGCGGCGGCGTGGCTCGATTGGTTCGCCGCCAACGACGTCCGGGGCATCGGCTTCGGGTTCGTCACGCTGCGGCGAGCGTCGGGGCGGACACCGGCGGTGGTGTGCGAAGACCTGCGGCAGGCCTACGACGACCCGCTGGGCCCGGAAGCGGCCGGGTGGCTGGACCGCGTGGAATGGCTGCGCGAGTCGGGCGATTCCTTGCTGGATGTCCGGTTTGTGGTGCCGGACACGGTTTTGCTGGAAAGCGTCGAAGAACCCGGCGACGAGGGCTGGGCGACGACCGTCCGCCGGCTGCACCGCACCGACGGGCCGGGCTGGCAGCACGAGGTCGACGAGCTCGCCACGCGGCTCTTGGCGGGTTGCCGCGGGGCGTTGCCGCTGGAGGACCTGATCGAGCTCCTCGCGGCCGCGCAAGGCCTGTCGCCGGAGGAGCTCGCGGCCGCCGCGCTGCCGGTCGTCCGGGAGCTCGTCCGGCACGGGATGCTCGTCCCGGCGGGCCGGTGAGGGCGGTCGCGGCCCGGGTCACACGGGCGGACGTGACGGTGGACGGCGAAGTCGTCGGCGCGATCGGCGAACCGGGTTTGCTTGTGCTGCTGGGAATTCACGTCGACGACGATCCGGCGAAGGCCGCCACGATGGCGCGCAAACTGCACGAACTGCGACTGTTGCGCGACGAGGAATCATGCGCCACGGCGAATGCCCCGTTGCTCGTGGTGAGCCAGTTCACGCTCTACGGCGACACGAAGAAAGGGCGGCGGCCGTCGTGGACGCAGGCGGCCCGGCCGGAGGTCGCCGAGCCGTTGGTGGACGCCGTCGTGGCCGAGCTGCGCGGCCGCGGCGCCACCGTGGCGACCGGGCGGTTCGGGGCGATGATGGCGGTGTCGAGCGTGAACGACGGTCCGTTCACGGTTGTCGTAGAGGTCTAGACCACTGCGATCCGGTTCAGTTTCCGGCCGGATTCATATGGAATTCTCAGGTTTACCGGTCACGGAACGTTCTCAGCAAAAGCTCAGCCTTGATTGAGCAACCGGATCGCTCCGGCAGCCGTCTTCTTCTATGACGAGCCGGGAACGTTTTGGGAACCCGGAGCGTTGTGCCAGATGTCCAGCCAAGCCGGCCGGACCGGCGTACCGGGTTCCACAGGCCCCGGTCCGCGGGTACGCACCGGTGGACGACCGCAGCAGCACGTTCAGCCCGTGACCGGGGAGGCAGAATGTCAGTCCAGACTCTCGAACGCGAGTCGCGCGGGATTCGCGAGCGCATCCCGGCTCAGACGACCGAGGAGCCGGCGATGGGCGTGGGGGCGCTCACCGACGCCGACCTCGACGCCCAGAGCCCCGCCGCCGACCTCGTCCGCGTCTACCTCAACGGCATCGGCAAGACGGCCCTGCTGTCCGCGGCCGACGAGGTCGAGCTGGCGAAGCGCATCGAAGCCGGCGTGTTCGCCCAGCACATGCTGGACACGGCCGAGGAGCTCACGGCCAAGCGCCGCACCGAGCTGGCCGCGCTGGTCCGTGACGGCCACGTGGCGAAGAACCACCTGCTGGAGGCGAACCTCCGCCTGGTGGTCTCGCTCGCCAAGCGCTACACCGGCCGGGGGATGCCGCTGCTCGACCTGATCCAGGAGGGGAACCTGGGTCTCATCCGCGCGGTGGAGAAGTTCGACTACTCCAAGGGGTTCAAGTTCTCGACGTACGCCACCTGGTGGATCCGGCAGGCCATCACCCGGGGCATGGCCGACCAGGGCCGCACGATCCGGCTGCCGGTCCACCTGGTGGAACAGGTGAACAAGCTGGCCCGCATCAAGCGCGACCTGCACCAGCAGCTCGGCCGCGACGCCACGCACGAGGAGCTGTCGGCCGAGTCGGGCATCCCGGCGCACAAGATCTCGGACCTGCTCGACCACTCGCGTGACCCGGTAAGCCTGGACATGCCGGTCGGCACCGAGGAGGACGCCCCGCTGGGCGACTTCATCGAGGACTCCGAGGCAACGGACGCCGAGAGCGCCGTGATCTCGGGCCTGCTGCAGGACGACCTGCGCCGGGTCCTGGCCACGCTGGACGACCGCGAGCAGCACGTGATCCGCCTGCGCTACGGCCTCGACGACGGCCAGCCGCGCACGCTCGACCAGATCGGCAAGCACTTCGGGCTGTCCCGCGAGCGCGTCCGCCAGATCGAGCGCGAGGTCATGTCGAAGCTCCGCCAGGGCGAGCGCGCGGACCGGCTCCGCGCGTACGCCAGCTGATCGTTCCCACGAGGGGCGGGGGGCCGGGGGGGGCCCCCCCCCGGCGGGTCGGCGAAACCCCAGACAGCCCAAAAGGCCCCCAGGGGCAAAAAAAAAACACA
>NZ_JBSGJD010000290.1:0-11143 GCF_053605405.1 Amycolatopsis sp. NPDC003861 | reverse complement strand
ACTCACAAGCTCCGATGTCATCACTCACAGTGCCCATCCCGCCGGACCTCAGCCCGGCGTGTCGGGCCGGAAACACCGATCTTGGGACAGTCCCCGAGTCGTCCGCCCAGGTACGCGTGTCATCCGTTCCGGTACACCGGACTCGCGTGATCAGGAACGTATCTGGCGTGATTGGGCGCGCATCTCGCGTGATCAGGAACGCGACTCGCGTGATCAGGAACGGGACTCGCGTGATTGGGCGGGCATCTCGCGTGAGGGGGCGGGCTTGTCAGGTGAGGGCGGCGGTCACGTCCAGCTCGACCACCTGCCCCGGGTAGCCCAGCTGGGCGACCCCCAGCAGGGTACTGGCCGAGGTGAAGGCGGCCGCGATCGGTGAGGACGTCAGGCGGGTCCAGACCGAGGTCAGCGCCGCGCGGTCCTCCGTCACCACGTAAATCACCGTGCGGACCACGTCGGCCGGGGAGGCGCCCGCGCACTCCAAGGCCGTCGCCGTGTTGGCCGCTACCTGGTCCACCTGGGCAAGAAGGTCGTCCGATACCAGGGCGCCGTCCGCGGTCAGGGGGCACTGGCCCGCCAAATACACCGTGCGGGGCGCCGAGGTCACCGTCACGTGGTGGTAGCCCGGTGGTGTGTGCAAGCCCGGCGGGTTCTGCCGTTCAATGGTCACCGACCCATCTTCACCGGCCGGGCAACCGAAAAACCGAGGAGGGCTCGTGCGCAGGACCATCGACTGGGCCGACGGCGCCATCGTCATCATCGACCAGACCGCGCTGCCCACCGAATTCCGGCTGCTCGAGCTCCGGACCGTCGACGAACTCGTCGACGCCGTCCAGCGGCTCGCCGTCCGGGGTGCTCCCGCGCTCGGCGCCGCCGGGGCGCTCGGCGTGGCCCTCTCCGCCCATCAGCACCGCGACCACCACCACGGCGACGTCCACCGAGACGCCGAGCGCATCGCGCACGCACGCCCCACCGCCGTCAACCTCGCTTGGGGTGTCGAACGGGCCCTCGCACACCTGAAAAACGGACCGGAGGCCGTCCTCCAAGAAGCCCGGGCCCTGCTCGACGAAGACGAACAGCTCAACAAGGCAGCCTCGCACCACGCCGCCGAGATCGTGCTCGCCGAGTGCCCGCGGCGCCCCCTGCGGCTGCTCACCCACTGCAACGCCGGACACCTCGCCACCGTCGGCTGGGGCAGCGCCCTGGGCGTCGTCTGGCACCTGCACGCCCGCGGGCTCGTCGAAGAAGTCCTCGTCGACGAGACGCGCCCGCTGCTCCAAGGCGCCCGGCTGACCGCCTGGGAGCTCGCCCAGGCGAACGTCCCCTACCGCGTCCAGCCCGACTCGGCCGCCGCGGCCGCGATGGCTCGCGGGCTGGTCGACTGCGTGCTCGTCGGCGCCGACCGGATCGCCGCGAACGGGGACGTCGCCAACAAGATCGGCACCTACGGCCTCGCCATCGCCGCGAAGCACCACGGCATCCCGTTCGTCGTGGTCGCCCCCTCATCCACAGTGGACAGCAAGCTCGCGGACGGCACGGGCATCGCCATCGAGGAACGCGACGCCCGCGAGCTGACCGAACACACCACGCAGGTCTTCAACCCCGCCTTCGACGTCACCCCGTTCGACCTCGTCACCGCCGTGGTCACCGAGCAGGGCAGCTTCAGGGGCGCGGACCGATCTCCCGGCCCCCGTCGGTCACCGTGATGGCCATCGCCGGGCACGAGTCCGCCACGTCCAGCACCGTCTCGTCGGCCTCCACCGACGGCGTCACCGGGTGGGCCACCGCGCCGTCGAGGCTGAACACCTCCGGCATCAGGGCCGCGCACATCCCCGATCCGATGCAGGTGTGTTCGTCGACCTTCACGTCCCAGCTCATCATCACCATCCGATCGGCATCGACCGCGGTCCGCGGACGAGCATCTGCGTCTTCCACACGATATCGCCGGCGAGGTGCAACCCCGGCATCTCGGTGACCAACGCGCGCAGCGCCTCCTGCAGCTCCAGCCGGGCCAGCGGCGCGCCCAGGCAGTGGTGGACGCCGTGGCCGAAGCCCAGGTGGTGGTTCTCCGGGCGGTCGAAGTTCAGCTTCTCCGCGTCGCCGAACTGCAGCGCGTCGCGGTTGGCCGCGCCGATCGCCACCAGCACCGGTTCACCCGCCCGGACCAGCACGCCGCCGACCGACACGTCTTCGGTGGCGTAGCGCGCGAATCCCGCGCCGGCGCCCAGCGGCACGAACCGCAGAAGCTCCTCGACGGCCGCCGGGATCAGGTCCGGGTCAGCGCACAGCCGCTCCCACTGCGAGGGCTGGTCCAGCAGCGCGTAGACGAAGTTCGGGATCTGGCTCGCGGTCGTCTCGTGCCCGGCGACGAGGATGCCGACGCACAGGTCGACCAGCTCCAGCTCGGTCAGCCGGTCGCGGACGTCGCGGGCCTCGATCAGCGCCGTCATCAGGTCGTCCTGCGGCCGTTCCCGGTGGTCGGCGATCAGGCCGCGCATGTAGTCGCGCAGCTCTTCGCGGTTGCGCTCGAACTCCTCCGGCATCAGCCCGCTCGTGGACAGCGCCGCGTCGCTCCACACGCGGAACTTCGGCCGGTCGGCGACCGGGACGCCGAGCAGCTCGCAGATCACCGCGACCGGGATCGGCAACGCGTAGGCGTCGACGAGGTCGGCGGGCGCGCCGGCCGCCTTCATCTCCGCGATCAGTTCGGACGCCAGCGAGGCGACGCGCGGCCGCAGCAGCTCGACGCGGCGCATGGTGAACGCCTTCGCGACCAGCGTCCGCAGGCGCGTGTGGTCGGGCGGGTCCATCTGCAGGATGCCGCCGTCCCGCACGACCGGCGAACGGCGCGGAGCGTCCTTCTCCTTCTCCATCGCCCGCGAGAACCGGCGATCGCCCAGCACCAGCCGGGCGTCGGCGTACCGGGTGGCCAGCCACGCCGGCTCGCCGTAGGTCATCTTCACCCGGACCATGCCCTCGGCGTCCCGGGCGGCCGCGTAGGCCTCGTTCAGGTCGAGCCCAGCCTCCTCGTTGAACGGGTACGCGAGCGGTTCGGTGTGGGTGGCGGTCATGCGGGAACCCCCGTGCTCCAGGTTTGTAAGCAGCTGCTTACAACGCTACACAGTTTCTCTCCACCTGTCACGATCCGCCATTGCCCGGTCACCGAACCCTAGGTTACGGTGACCTAGGTGTGGATCGAGATCCTGCTGCTGTCCAAGCTGGCCGTCGAGCCGATGCACGGCTACGAACTGCGCAAGGCGGTGGAGGCCTCGACCGGCCACACCCTGTCGAACAATTCGCTCTACCCGACCCTGCGGCGCTTCGTCGACGCGGGCGCGGTGAGCCGCAGCGCCGAGGAGCAGGAGGCCAAACCGCCGCGGCACGTCTACACGATCACCGAAGTCGGGCGGGAACTGCTGCACGACCTGCTCGCGGACTTCCCGGCCGACCTGGCGCTCAACGAACCGGAGTTCCTGGCCCGCGTCGGGAACTTCGCCTGGCTGCGCCCACACGAACGGGCGCGGGTGCTCGCCATCCGCAGGACCGCACTGATCGCCGAACAGGCGCGGCTCACCGGGCTCGCCGCCGGGCAGGCCGACCCGTGGAGCCGGGCCGCGCTGCACCACGTGCTCGGGAAGTTCGACGCCGAGCTCCGCTGGCTCGCCGAGCTCACCACCGATCCGAGGGAAGACGCATGACCACCACCGAAGAGACGCCCCGCCTCCCCTTCGCCCGCGCGGACGCGCTCGCCATCGCCCCGGACTACGCCGTCCTCCGCCGGCAGGCGCCGATCAGCCGGGTGCTCACCCCGGCCGGCGATCCCGCCTGGCTGGTGACGTCCTACGAGGAGGCCAAGGAGGTCTTCCGCGACCGCCGCTTCGGCCGCTCGCACCCGGCGCCGGAACAGGCGTCGCGCATTTCCTACGCCGCGGTGCAGGACGGCCCGAGGGGCGACTTCGAGAACGAGGAGCGCGAGCACAAGCGGATGCGCCGGATGCTGGCGCCCGCTTTCTCCGCGCCCCGCATGCGCGCCCTCGGCGACCGCATCGCGGAGCTGACCGACCGTTGTCTCGACGAGATGGAAGCCGCGCGTGCCGCCGGGCCCGTCGACCTGACCGACTTCCTCGCCTTCCCCCTGCCGGTGCTGGTGATCTGCGAGCTGCTCGGCGTCCCGTACGCCGACCGCGGGCACTTCCGCGGCCTGTCGGAGCGGATCGCGGTGATGGACGGCGGCGCGGACGCCCAGGCGGCCATGGCGGAATTCATGGCGTACATGACGGAACTGGCCGGCACGAAGCGCGCGGACCCGCAGCCCGACGTCATCTCCGACCTGGTCGCGTTCCAGGCCGAAGACCCGACCTTCACCGACGAAGACCTCGCCCGGCTGGGCGCCGGACTGCTGTTCGCCGGCCACGAGACGACGTCGACGCGCATCGCGATGGGCACGCTCTTCCTGCTCAGCGACACCGCCCGGCGCGACCGCTTCGCCGCCGATCCCGAGGGCCAGGTCAACCAGACGGTCGAGGAAATCCTGCGGCTGACCGCGACCAGCGGCACCGGCCTGCTCCGCTACGCGCACGAAGACGTCGAGATCGCCGGGACGCGGATCATGCGCGGCGACGCCGTGCTCATCTCCAGCGACGCGGCCAACCGGGACGCCTCGGTGTTCGCCGACCCGGACGGCTTCGACCCGGACCGGACGCCGAACGTGCACCTCGCCTTCGGCACCGGCGCCCACGTCTGCATCGGCGCCAACCTCGCCCGCACCGAGCTGCGCACGGTGTTCCCCAAGCTGTTCCGCCGCTTCCCCGGCCTGCGGCTCGCCGTCGGGATCGACGAGATCCCGGTGCGCACCAACCGCGTGGCCGGCGGCGTCGAGCGCGTTCCCGTGGAGTGGTGAGCCGATGAAGATCACCGTCGACACCGGAAGCTGCGTCTCGTCCGGCCAGTGCGTTCTGCTCGCGCCGGAGACGTTCGATCAGAACGAGGACGACGGCACGGTCGTCCTCCTCGCCGAGCAACCGCCGTCCGGCGAGGAGGACGCGGTCCGGCAGGCCGAACTGACCTGCCCGGCCGCCGCGATCCGCCTGTCCGGCAGCTAGGGGCTGTCGCGCCCGCGTCCGGTTTGCCGGTTAGCCTGCTTCGATGACGGAACAGGCCGGCCGCAGGCGGGACGCGGCCGCGACGCGGCTGGCGTTGCTCGACGCCGCCGAAAAGCTGTTCGCCGAACGCGGGTTCGACCGGACGACCGTGCGGGACATCGCCAAGCTGGCCGGGGCGAACCAGTCGCTGCTGTTCCGCTACTTCGGCAGCAAAGAAGCGCTGTTCGAGGCGGTCATCGCCCGGTCGGGGCGGGAGCAGCTCGCCGCCACTCCGCCCGAGCGGCTCTTCAGCACGTCCTTGCGCAGCATGCTGGAACCCGGGCGGCAGAACCGGGCGCTGGAGACCTACCTGCGCTCGTCGGGCAGCGACGGCGTCGCGGCCGCCATCCGGCAGGAGGTCGGCCGCGAGTACGCCGAGGTGCTCGCGACCCTGACCGACGCCCCGGACGCCGAACTGCGCGCCGACCTCGCGCTCGCCTGGCTGATGGGGATAGCGCTGGTCCGCGAGGTCACCGGGAAGGAACCCCTGGCGGGCGCCGATCCCGAGGACATCTGCCGGCTCGTCCTCACCGGCGTCAAGACGCTGCTCGAACGCAGCGAATAGTCACGGCAGCGCCCGCCGCAGCAGCTCCGCGAGGTGCACCGGTGTCCGCCCGGACTCCTGGGCGATCTGCGTCCGGCAACTGAAGCCGTCCGATACCACCACCGTGTCCGGGGCGGCCGCGCGGATCGCGGGCAGCATCCGGTCCTCCGCCACCGCCTTCGAGACGTCGTAGTGGCCGCGCTCGAAGCCGAAGTTGCCCGCCAGGCCGCAACAACCCGAGTCCAACGTCGTGTTGCGCACGCCCGCGGCCTTCAGCGCGGACTCGTCGGCACCGAAGCCGAGGACCGCGTGCTGGTGGCAGTGGACCTGCGTGATCGCGTCGACGTCGAGGGCCGCGAACGGGATCGGCGCCCGCTCCAGCAGTTCGGCGAACGTGAACGTCCGGGACGCCAGCAGCGAAGCACGCGCGTCGCCCGGCATCAGCGCGGGCAGGTCGCCGCGGAACAACGCCGTGCAGCTCGGTTCCAGGCCCGCCACCTCGTAGCCGTCCTCCAGGTAGGGCGCCAGCACGGACAACGTCCGGTCCAGGACGCGGCGCGCGACGCCGAGCTGGCCCGTCGACACCCACGTCAGTCCACAACAGACTCCGCGATCCGGGAGGACGACGTCGTACCCCGCCGTGGTGAGCACCTCGTAGGCGGCCTCCAGCACCGACGGCGTCAGGTAGTTGTTGAACGAGTCCGGCCACAGCACGACCCGGCGCTCCCCTGATGCCCGCCGCCGGAGATCCGCGCGCGAGGACGTGAACGGCGAAGCCGCGAAGGAAGGCAGCGAACGTTCCGGCGCGATCCCGCCGAGCCGTTTCACCAAGCCCGACAACCGGGACCGGCCCACGAGATTGGCCAGGCGCGGGGCGAGCGCGCTGAGCCGCAGCCACAACGGCAGCCAGCCCATCGAGTAGTGCGACGCCGGACGCAGCCGCCGCCGGTAGTGCTGGTGCAGGAACTCGGCCTTGTACGTCGCCATGTCGACGTCGACCGGGCAGTCCGAGAGACATCCCTTGCAGGACAGGCACAAATCGAGAGCGTCACGGACTTCCTCCGAGCGCCAGCCGTCCTTGATCACCTCACCGTTGAGCATCTCGGCGAGCAGGTGGGCGCGGCCGCGCGTCGAGTGCTGTTCTTCGCGGGTGGCCCGGTAGCTCGGGCACATCACGCCGCCCCCGCTGGTGTTGCGGCACTTCCCCACGCCGACGCAGCGCCGCATCGCCTGGCCGAAGTTCCCGCGGTCCTCCGGGTACCCGAGGAAGACACTGTCCTCGAAGGACTTCGACGTCGACCGCACCCGGAGGTCGGCGTCGATCGGCCGCGGCGCGACCAGGATGCCGGGGTTCATCCGCCCGGCCGGGTCGAAGATCGCCTTGAACCGCGCGAAGACGTCCAGCATCTCCGGGCTGTACATCCGGGACAGCAGTTCGGAGCGCGCCTGGCCGTCGCCGTGCTCGCCGGACAGCGAGCCGCCGTGCGCGGCGACGAGGTCCGCCGCCTCCTCCAGGAACCGCCGGAAGTCCGCCACACCGCCCGAAGACAATAGGTCGAAGTCCAGCCGCAGGTGCAGGCAGCCTTCGCCGTAGTGCCCGTAGACGACGCTGCGGCGGCCGTGCGCCCGCATCAAGGACTTGAACTCGCGCAGGTAGGCGCCGAGCCGCTCGGGCGGGACGGCGGCGTCCTCCCAGCCGGGCCAGGCCTCCGAGCCGTCGGCGAGCCGCGTCGCCAGCCCGGCGCCTTCCTCGCGGATGCGCCACAGCCGGCGTTGCGCGGCCGGGTCGTCGAGGATCGCGAACCCCGTCAGGTCGAGCGACGCAGCGAGGGAATGGGCCCGCGCCGCCGGGTCGTCCCCGGCCAGTTCGACGAACAGCCACGCCCCGCCCGGCGGCAGGTCACCCGCCCGGCCGGGCAGCATCGCGACCAGCTCGGCGTCCACGCCTTCGACGGTCAGCGGCGACCACGGCAGGATCGACGGCACCGCGTCCGCCGCCGCGATGTCGGAGGGGAAGCCGAGCACCGCGAGCACCCGCTCGCGCGGCAACTCGGCGAGCGAAACCGTCGCTTCGAGGATGGTCACGCAGGTGCCTTCCGAGCCGACGAGGGCCTTGGCGACGTCGAAGCCGTTCTCCGGCAACAGGTGTTCGAGCCCGTAGCCGGACACGCGGCGCGGCCACGTCGAAAGTTCCCTGCGCAGCAGCGCCAGGTTGTCGCGCACCAGCGCGCGCAGCTCGTCGAAGATCCGGCCTTCGGCGGGTTCGCCCGGGCCTGCCCGCAGCCGCGTGCCGTCGTAGAGCAAGACGTCCAGGGAGCGGACGACGTCGACCGTGCGCCCCCAGGCCACCGAGTGCGAGCCGCACGCGTTGTTGCCGATCATCCCGCCGAGCGTGCAGCGGCTGTGCGTCGACGGGTCCGGGCCGAACCGCAGGCCGTGCGGGGCCGCGACCGCCTGCAGGTCGTCCAGCACCGTCCCGGGCAGCACGCGCGCCAGCCGCGTCGACGGGTCCAGCGAAAGCACCCCGCCGAGGTGGCGCGAGGTGTCGATCACCAGGCCGGGCCCGCACGCGTTCCCGGCGACGCTGGTGCCGCCGCCGCGGGCGATCACCGGCAGGTCGCGATCGCGCGCGGCCGCGACCGCCGCGACGACGTCGTCGACGGTCCGCGGCAGCACCACCCCGCGCGGCACGTGGCGGTAGTTGGACGCGTCGGTCGTGTACAGCGCGAGTGTGGCCGCGTCGGTGAGGATCTCCACACCCCCATTCAAGTCGACCGGAGGCCGCCGTACCTCTCCAGCCGGGTATGTCCGGAACCACACTCGGTGTGCCATCGTGATCGGGTGACGGCAAAGGAGCACGTCGCCGAGTACAGCGCGGTGCTGGGCGAGCTGCTGCGCGAGCGCGAAAAGCTGCTCGGCACGCTCGACCGGGTCGCGGCGCTGCACGGGACCGCGCGCCTGATCCGGGAGACGGTCGGGGCGAAGGCCGGGTTCGTCGGCGAGCTCACCGGGCCGGGGCTGGCCGTGATCCGCTGGATGTCCGGCAACCGCACCGACGCCCTGCAGGACCTCGAGGTGTCGACGGGCCAGGGCGTCGGCGGGCGGGTGCTGGCGCTGGGCCGCCCGGTCCGCGTCACCGACTACGTCAGCGCGCCGACGATCACCCACCACTTCGACGCCCAGGTCCGCGGCGAGGGCCTGGCCGCGCTGCTCGCCGTCCCGATCGTCGCGCGCGGCGAGACCGTCGCCATCGCCTACGCGGCCATGCGCGAGCCCGCCGACTTCGGTGACGACGCCGTCCGGCGGATGGAGGAGGTCGCCTGCCAGGCCGGTGCGGCGCTGCACCTGGCGAAGGTGGCCGAGACCGACCGCACGGCCGCGGTGGCCGGCGAGCGCCTGCGCATGCAGAGCGCCCTGCACGACTCGGTCGGCGCGCTGCTGTTCTCCATCGGCGTCCAGGTGCGCGACCTGCACGAGGACTTCCACGGGAACCCCGGCCTGGAAGCGCGGCTGCGGCGACTGGAGGGCGACGTCTCCGCGGCGGCGGGCGCGTTGCGGGAGTCCCTGCTGGCCCTGTCGGAGTCCAGCCCGGAGCGGGCGCTGCCGGTCGAGCTGGCCGAGCACTGCCGCTCGTTCCAGGCCCGCTGCGGCGTCCCGGCCCGGTTCGTGCAGCTCGCCGCGGTGCCGCCGCTGGACGCCGAACGCACCGCGCTGCTGGTCGCCGCGGTCCGCGAGGGGCTGCTCAACGTCGAGAAGCACGCCGGGGCGTCCTCGGTGATCGTCAGCCTGCTGCCCAGCGACGACGGCGTCCAGGTGGTCGTCGCGGACGACGGCACCGGCACCGACCCGGTGCCCGGTACCGGCATGGGCCTGCGGACGCTCGCCGGGCGCGCGCTGCGGCTCGGCGGGCGGGTCAGCCTGGTCCGCGACGACGACGACGGCTGCACCCTGCGCGCGTGGGTGCCGCTGGTGCGGCCGTGACCCCCGCCAGCGTCTTCGTCGTCGACGACCACCCGGTGGTCCGCGACGGCGTGACGCTGCTGCTGCGCTCGGACCCGTGCCTGAACGTGGTCGGCTCGGCGGAGTCCGGGCGGCTGGCGATCGAGCGGGTGGCGTCGCTGGCCCCGGACCTGATCCTGCTCGACCTGCGGCTGCCGGACATGCTCGCGCCCGAGGTCGTCACCGAGCTGCGGCGGGTGCACCCCGAGGGCAGGATCGTGGTCTTCACCGCGCACGGCGACCACCAGGGCGTGCTGGCCGCGCTGGAGTCCGGCGCGCACGGCTGCCTGCTCAAGGACGCGGCGGGCGCGCAGCTGGTGACCGAGCTGCGCCGGGTGCTGCGCGGCGAGCGCGTCGTCGACCCCCGAATCCTCCCCGACGCCGGGCAGCGGTCGGACGCGCTGGCCCGCAGCGGCCTGACCCGTCGCGAGTACGAGGTGCTGCGGCTGGCCGCGCAGGGCCAGACGAACCCGGAGATCGCGGAGTCGACGGGCCTGGCGCGGAACACGGTGAAGACGTACCTGCAGTCGGCGCTGCACAAGCTGGGCGCGCGCAACCGCGTCGAAGCGATCGGGAAGGCCAGCGAAGCAGGGCTGCTGTGAGATCCTCGGCCGGGTGATGATCGACCTGCACGCGCACAGCACGGCCTCCGACGGGACGACGCCACCGGCGCTGCTCCCGCGGCTGGCCGCCGAGGCCGGGCTGGCGGTGCTCGCCCTCACCGACCACGACACCTTCGCGGGCCTGGCCGAGGCTTCCGCGGCCGCCGCCGGCGTCGAGCTCGTCCCCGGGGTCGAGATCTCGTGCCGCCTGGACGAGTTCGAGGTGCACCTGCTCGGCCTCTTCGTCGACCCGTCCTCCGCGCCGCTGGCGACCGAGCTGGAGCTGATCCGCACCGACCGCGTCCGCCGCGGGGTCCGGATGGTCGAGCGCTGCCGGGAACTCGGGGCGCCGATCACCCTGGCGCAGGTCGAAGCGATCGCCGCGGGTGCGCCGCTGGGCCGTCCGCACATCGCGGCGGCGCTGGCCGCGGCGGGCATCACCGACGCCTTCACGTCCGACTGGATCGCCGACGGCGGGCGGGCGGACGTCCCCAAGCACGTCCTGTCCACTGTGGACGCGATCGCGCTGGTCCGCGCGGCCGGCGGCGTGGCGGTGCTCGCCCATCCCCGCTCGGTCAAGCGGCGTGCTTCGGTGTCGGACGCCCAGCTGGGCGCGCTCGCCGCCGCGGGACTCGCCGGGATCGAGGTCGACCACCCGGAGCAGCCGCCGGACGTCCGCGACCGGCTCCGGGAAGTGGCCGCCGATCTGGGGTTGCTCGCCACCGGGTCGAGCGACTTCCACGGCGACCGCAAGCCGGTCCGCCTCGGCGAGTGCACGACTTCGCCCGACGTCTTCGCCGCACTCCGCTCCCGCCGGTCGTGAGTGGTAAGGCGGGTTAGAACCCGCCTTACCACTCACG
>NZ_JBSGJD010000289.1:0-11198 GCF_053605405.1 Amycolatopsis sp. NPDC003861 | reverse complement strand
CCAATGTGGCGTTCGGTGCGTTGGACGCACCCAACGCCACATTGGGGCGCTTGGGTGAGTCCTAGGAGATCCGCCGGACCGGTTCGCTGCCCAGCAGCAGGTCCAGGTCGATCCGCCCGCCGGCGGCGGCCAGGACCGCGTCGATGGCCAGGTCGACGTCGAGCTTTCGGCCGTGCTGGTCGGCGTACGCGCGCATCAGGTTGCCGATGTGCCGCTCCGGGTTGCGCCACGACGGCCACCGCAGCGACGCCTGCTTCGCCAGCTTCGTGAAGTTCGACTGCCGCACCGTCGCTTCCAGCAGCCATTCCAGGTAGACGCGCATCGCGTGGAACGCCGTGTGGGCGGGCGTCGCCACCGGGCCGTGGCCGGGCACCAGGGTGCGCGGGCGGAAGGTGTCCTGGAGCCAGTCGAGCGCGTCGAGCCAGCCGGGGATCGAACCGTGCACCGCCATCGGGGTGTCGCCGATGAACACCAGGTCGCCGGTGAACAGCGTGCTCGAACGCGGCTCGTGCACCACCAGGTCGCCGGCCGTGTGCGCGACCCCCGGCACCGCCACGACGTCGACCACCGCGCCGCCCAGGTCCAGCTCGTGCCAGCCGGTCACCGGCCGGACGGCTTCGGGCTCCGGCGGCTCGAGCACGCCCCAGTGCGTGTAGGTGAAGACGTTGCCGTACGTCTGCGGCCCGGCCTTGACCAGGTCGAGGCTGCCGGGCGCGGCCAGCGCCGTGCCGCCGTCGCGGAGGGCGACACCGAGTCCGTTGTGGTGTTCGCCGTGCGCGTGCGTGATGACGACCGTGAGTTCCTGGTCGCCCGCGTACTTGCGGACGTCGCGCAGCAGTTCCAGGGTCGCCTGTTCGGTGCCGCAGGTGTCGATCAGCGCGACGCCCTCGGTGCCCTGGATCCAGCCGCTGTTCGCGACGAACCACTCGGCCGGGCTCTTCACGTACGCCACCACTCCGGGCCGGGCGTGCCGGAGCGGGACGATGTTCGATCTGACGGCCGGCATGGCTTTCCTCCCCTGAACGGACGATGCGGTTAACGACGGTGACCGGGTGAGGTTGCGCGGTTTCTCCCGGAATGTTTCCGCCGATTTCTGTCGGCTGACCGGTCGAGAATTTTTCGGATTTGCCGTGGTGCGGGGTCTTGACAGTCGATCACAACCGTCCATACTGGTATATACCTTTATGGGAGGGTCCGGGAAAAATCCAGGGGGACTTCGCGCTCGTGGGCCGACGGAAGGTCTGAGGGGTCCTTCCGTCGGCCGCGCGAAGGCCGGTCACCGGCGGTGTTGACACAGATACTGGTACGAACCAGTATGACTCCTGCCGGCCGGGAGGAGAAACATGGCGGGGGCACACGTCCGGATCGACAACCGGCTCATCCACGGTCAGGTCACCCTCGCGTGGACCCGCCGCCTCGGCGTGCGCCGGCTGGTCGTGTGCAACGACGACGTCGCCGCCGACGACCTCCAGCGGATGCTGCTCCCGCAGGCCGCGCGGGGACTGCCCACGGACGTGCTCTCGGTCGAGGCCACGCTGGCCGCCGAACCCGGCGCGGACGTCATGATCATCGCCAAACACCCGGAAGACGTCTTCCGCCTCGTCGACGGCGGCCTGCGGCCCGAAGTCGTCAACGTCGGCAACGCGGCCCCCCGGCCGGGTGACCCCTACACCATGGTCACCCGCTCGGTCGCGGTCACCGCGGACGAGGCCGACGCCTACCGCAAGCTCGCCGCCGGCGGCGTCCCGCTCGTCACGCAGCTGCTGCCGCAGGACAAGCCCGCCGATTTCGTCCCGCTGCTCGACCGGAAAGGGCTCTAGCTCCGCATGCTCGTCGCGTTGGCCCTGACCCTGTGGGCGATCTACTGCACCTACGACGGCCTCGGGCCGTTCCTGATCTACGCCCAGCGCCCGCTGATCGCCGGCTCGGTGGCCGGGCTGATCACCGGGCACCCCCTGCTCGGCCTGCTCATCGGCGCGACGCTGGAGCTGGCCGCCCTCGGCGTCTACACCTACGGCGGCGCCACCATCCCGGACTACCAGACCGGCGCCATCGTCGGCACCGCGCTCGCCGCGGGGGCCGCCGGCGCCCCGGCCGCGCAGGCCGCGATCGGCATCGGCGTCGGGCTGCCCGCGGCGATCCTGCTCGCGGCACTGGACCCGGTCGGCAAGATGGTCACCACCGGGCTGGTGCACCGGGCCGACGGCTACGCCGCCGACGGCAACGCCCGCGGCCTGGCCATGATCCACTGGGTCAGCCTGGTCCCGTGGGTGGCCGTGCGCGCGGTCCCGACGTTCCTCGCCGCGCTCGCCGCGTCCGGCGGGCTGGTCAAGGACATCACCGCGAGCATCCCGGCCGGGTTCGTCCAGGGCATGACGCTGGCCGGTTCGCTGCTGCCGGCGGTCGGCTTCGCGCTGCTGCTCGGCATGATGGAGCTGTCGCGCTACTGGTACCTGCTGCTCATCGGGTTCGTCGGGTTCGCCTACCTGCACCTGCCGGTGCTGGGGATCGCGCTGATCGGCGTCGCGGTCGCGATGCTGTTCGTGACGCTGAAGCGCGACGAACCCGCGCTCGCCGTGCCCGAAGCGGCGCCCGCCGATGAGTCCACAGTGGACCCTCGGCTGACCAAGCAGGACCTGCGCCGGGTGTTCCGCCGGTACTTCTGGTCCAGCCAGATCTCCTGGAACTACGAGCGGATGCAGGCCCTCGGCTTCGCGTACTCGATGGAACCGGTGCTGCGCCGGCTGTACCCGGAGAAGGCCGACTACGTCGCCGGCCTGCAGCGGCACCTGCAGTTCTTCAACACCTCGGTGCTCGTCGGCGGCCCGCTGATCCTCGGCTCCAGCGTCGCGCTCGAAGAAGCCGGCACGCCGAAGTCGGCGGCGAGCACGAAGGTCGCGCTGATGGGGCCGATGGCCGGCATCGGCGACACCGTCGTCTTCGCGCTGTACAACAGCATCGTCTTCACCATGGGCGCGTCGTGGGCGTTGCAGGGCAACTGGCTCGGGCCCGCCTTCGCCGCCTTCATGGTGCTCGTGCCGTACGCGCTGGTGCGGCGCTGGCAGTTCTCCTTCGCCTACCGCGAGGGCAAGCGCCTGGCCGGGCACCTCGCCGCCGGGGCGCTCGCGCGCGTCGCCCAGGGGGCGACCGTGCTCGGGTTCGTCGTCCTCGGCGGGTTCATCCCGTCGATCGTCAAGGTCGTCACCACGCTGACCTACCGGCAGACCACCACGGTCCAGGGGCAGCCGGTGACGCAGTCGGTGGCGATCCAGGACAGGCTCGACGAACTGCTCCCGTTCCTGCTCCCGGTGCTCGTCACGGCCGGGGTGTACCTGCTGACGGTCAAGGCGCGGCTGCGGCCGGTCTGGGTCATCGGCATCGTCGTCGTGGCCGGGGTCGTCCTGGGGTGGCTCGGCTGGTTCGCGCCATCGGCCCCGGCGAAGAGTTAGGAGTCGCCATGCCCGTCCCGATCATCCTCGCCGGCCACGGCCGGCTGCCCTCCGGCGTCGGGGAAGCCGCCGAGATGATCCTCGGCCCGCAGTCGCGGCTGAAGGTCTGCGAGCTGAGCCCGCGCGACAGCCCGGAGGAGTTCGGCGCCCGCGTGCTCACGCTGGCCGGCGACGCCCCCGGCGTGCTGGTGCTCGCCGACCTGCATGGCGGCTCGCCGTTCAACGCCGTCCGCACGCTCGCGGCCGGGCACCCGCGGCTCCAGCTGGTCTCGGGCCTGAACCTGCCGATGCTGCTGGAAGTCCTGCTGCACACGACCGACGACGTCACCGAGCTGGCCGGGGTGGCGCGCGCCGCCGGCCGCGACGGCGTCGTCGACGTCCTGGAATCGACCTGGTGACCGCCGCGCTCCTGCTCGCCGCGCAAGACGTCCGGATCACGCCGGGACCCGGGCACCCGCTCGGCGGCTACCTGGCCCGGGACGGCGTCGCGACCGGCACGCACGACGACCTCGAAGCGTCCTTGATCTGGCTGTCCACCGAGGACGACCCCGGCGTGGTGTGGGTGGCGCTGGACGCCCTCGCCGTCGACGCCGGCCTGACCCGCACCCTGGCCGACGCGGTCGCCGCGGCGGTGGGCATCGACCCGGACCGGGTGCTCGTCTGCGCGTCGCACACGCACTCCGGGCCCGAGGGCTGGACCGGCCCGCTGCACCCCGGCCTGCCCGGGCGGCGCGACGCCGGGCTGGTCGGCGGCATGGCGGAGAAGGTGACCGGCGCGGCGCTGCGGCTGCGCGCCGGCCGCGGCCGGGTCCGCGCCCGCTGGCACGCGGGCACGACCGAAGCCGTCGGCGGCAACCGCTACCGGCCGGACGGACCGCACGACACGTCGTTCGGTGTGCTCGAGCTGCGCCGCGACGACGGCACGCCGGCCGCGCTGCTGTTCGACTACGCCAGCCACCCGACGGTGCTCGGCCCGGACAACCTGGCCTGGTCGGCGGACTGGCCGGGAGCGACCCGCCGCGAGCTGGCCACCCTGGTCGGCCAGCCGGTGGCGGCGTTCCTGCAGGGAGCGGCGGGCGACGCGAGCTCCCGCTTCGTCCGCCGGGGGCGCGACCACGCCGAGGTCCGCACGCTCGGCGGCCACCTGGCGACGTCGATCGCCCGCACACTGGCGACGGTGACGTCCCCGCCGGCGACGGTCGGCCCGGTCCACCTGACCCGCTCGACGCTGCACCTGCCCTACCGCGACATCCCCTCGCTGGAGGTCAGCATCGAGCTGCGCCAGACGGCCGAGGCGGCGTGGCAGCGCGAGCTGGCCCACCACGGCGAGGACCACCCGGCGGTCCGCATCGCCCAGACCCGTTACGAGGGCTGCGCAATGCTGGCGACCATGGCGGCGAGCGGCCGGCCGACGGGGTGCGCGGAGGTGCCGGTGAGCGTGGTGTCGCTGGGCGAGATCGCCTGGCTGCACACACCGTTCGAGCTGTTCGCCTCGCTGGGCCTGCGCATCCGCCGCGGCAGCCCGTTCCGCCACACCCGCGTGATCGGCTACACGGACGGATATCTGGGCTACCTGCCCGACGCGGACGGCCACCGCGACGGGATCTACGAGTCGTACGTGACGCTGTTCAGCCCGGAGGCGGGAGACGAACTGGTGGAGCACTGCCTGAAGGTCCTGCGGGCGCACCGGATCAGCTGCTGCGCCGAAGGGGAACCGCCGACCCCAGGCTGAGCAGCGCGATGGCGAGAATGCCGGTGCCGGCGAGGCCGAAGCCCGCGTCGAGGTGCGGGTTGACCTCGTCGCGCGGCATCGGGCGGACGAAGCGGGCCGGGTCGATGAGCGCCGTCGTCCGGTCGCCGGGGGCGAATTCGGTTGTTGTGCGGAGGTCGCCCGGTAGCGGGGCCGGTTTTCCCGGCACGACGAGCCGGTAGGCGCCGGCCTGCCGGGCCGGGGCCACCTCCGCCGCGACCGGTGTGCCGCGGCCGGTGAGCGTCAGCTCGGTCACCAGCGCCGGTCCGGACAGAGCCAGCAGGAGCAGGCCGAACATGCCGAACGACAGCCGGGCGAAGCCCTCGTCCGGCCGCAGGTCGCCCCACCGGTACGCGACCGCCCACACCGCCGCGGCGATCGCGCCGAAGCCGACGCCCGCGACCAGCGCCGCGTCGGCCTGGCGTTGCTGGTGCGCCGACCAGACGCTGACCACCGCCGCCGTCGCGAGGACCCCGAGCAGCAGCACCGGCCGGTGCAGGTCGTTGCCGTAGGTCACCGCGGGCGGCTCGGGCACCGTACGCGGCTCGGCGAGCGGTCTCGGTTCGGGAGCGCGCGGCGGGCGGGTGGACCTGGTCGCCAGCACCGCGCCGAGAACGGTCGCCACCAGCAGGAGCTGTCGCGTCTTCCGTGTCGCCATCGGGCCCCCCTTGCGCCGTTTCCGCTACCACGCGGGCCGGGCGCCGGGGGTTGCCTCAGGACGCCGGGCTGCGGCGCGCCTGCGTGAACACCGTGTAGCGGTCCGCGCGGTACAGCGACCGGCCGGCTTCGATGACGCCGCCGCTCTGGTCGTGCAGCGTGCCCTCGATGATCAGGCACGGCTGGGTGGCTTCGATGCCGAGCAGGGCCGCGTCGTGGCTGTTGGGCAGGACCGCGGAGATGGCCGTGTCGTTCCACTCCGGGCGGACGCCCCAGCGTTCCTCGATCGTGCGGTGCAGGGACTGGGTTTCCCAGTCGAACAGCTCGATGTCCGGGAACCGGTCGACGCTCAGGTTGGTGCGCTCGACCGCGAACGGCTCGTCTTCGACGTAGCGGAGGCGCTCCAGCCGGAAGACCCGGGCGCCGGGCGGCACGTTCAGCCGTCCCGCGATGCGGGGGCCCGCGCTTTCGACCTCGGCGTGCAGGACTTTCGTCTTCGGGACGACGCCGCGGGCCTGCATGTCCTCGGTGAACGAGGTCAGCATGTCGATGTGCGCGGCCTGCCGCTCGGCGGTGAAGGTCGCGGTGCCGTGCTGGCGGTAGAGGATGCCGTCGGCGACCAGGCGGTTGATCTCCTGCCGGACGGTGCCGCGGGCCACCTGGAAGTGCTCGGCGAGGAACCGTTCGGACGGCATCAGCCGCCCCGGCCCGGCCTCGGTGGCGGCGCTCTCGAGGATTTCCCGCAGCTGGTCGCCCTTCGGCCGCCCCGGCTGCAGCGCGTCCGGCAGACGCAGATCGCTCGCGGCGACGTGTTTCGGACGGGGCATGCCTTCAGTATGTCGCGCCCCGGCCGGGGAGGTAACACCCGGCGAGCCTCGGGGCGCCAGGGCAAAGCGGCGGCAAAGCCGGTTTTCCGCAGGTTGACGCAGGCTCGCTGGGGCTGGGGCTGGGGCTGGGAGCCGGGAGCCGGGAGCCGGGAGCCGGGAGCCGGGGCTGGGGGCCGGGAGCCGGGGGCTGGGGGCCGGGAGCGCGAGAGCTGGGGGCTGGGGGCCGCGGGAACCGGGAACGGGGAGTCGAGGCCGGGAGCTGGAGCCGGGAGCCGGGGGCCGAGGGCCGGGGGCGCGGGGCCGGGGGCCGGGGGCGCGGGGCCGGGGGCTGGGGCCGAGGGCCGGGAGCCGGGAGCCGAGGCCGGGAGCTGGGGCCGGGGGCCGCGAGCCGGGAGCCGGGGAGTCGGGAGCCGGAAGTTGGGAGCCGGGAGTCGAGGCCGGGAGCCGGGAAGCGGGGAAGCCGGGGAGCCGGTCAGCCCGTGGCCCGGTCGCCGAGCCGTGCGAGGAACTCGCCGGCCACGGCTTCCCCCGTCACGTGCCCCACCGCGCGGTACAGCGCCTGGGACTCGCGCGCCGTCCCGCCGGCCAGGATCGAGCGCCCGGCCGCCTCCTGGACCGCCGCCAAGCCCAGCAGGGCCTCCGCCTCCACCACGCGGAACCCGCCCGCGCGGGCCGCGTCCAGGGCCGTCCGGGCGTGCTCGCCCGCCTCGCCCGGCCGTCCGTCGGCCGCCAGGACCCGGGCCAGCGTCGCCGCCGCCTCGGCCAGCTGGCCGCGCAGCCCCGACTCCGCCGTCAGGGACCGCGCCTCGCGCAGCACCCGCTCGGCCGCCGCCAGGTCACCCCGGCTCTCCTCCGCCCGGCCCAGCGCGATCAAGGCCGCCGCTTCCACCTGGCGGTCGCCGTCGCGGCGGACGCACTCCAGGGCCGTGGCCGCCGTGGCCGCCGCGGCCGGGTGGTCGCCGCGGGCGATCTGCAGCGCGCTCACCACGTTCAGCGTCGTGGCCTCACCGAAGCTGGAGCCCAGGTCGCGGAACGCCCCCAGCGCCTGGTCGAGGATTTCGCCCGCGGTGGCCAGCCGCCCGGTCGCCAGGAGGACCGAGCCGAGGTCGGCGAGGTTGGCCGCCTCCCAGAACGCCAGATCCTCCTTGCGGGCCAGCGCGATCGCCTCCACCAGGCAGTCCTCCGCCTGCTCCAGCCGCCCCAGCTGCCGGTAGTGGCAGCTCAGCGAGTTGAGCGCCAGCGCTTCGCCCGACCGGTTGGCCAGCTCGCGGAACAGCTGGATCGCGCGCCGGCTGTGCTCGACGGCCTCCGACAGCCGGCCCGTCCACTCCAGCATCGCGCCGAGGTTCGCCACCGCCGTCGCCTCGCACTGGCGCCACCCGCACGCGCGGCTGGCCAGCACCGCCTTCTCCGAGTGCCGGATGCCCGCTTCGTGCTGGCCCTCGCGGAAGTACGCGCCGCCCATCGACAGGTGCACCAGCGCTTCGGCGGGCTGGGCGCCGTGGTCCTGCGCCGCGCGCAGCACGATCGGGGCCAGCTCGAGCCACTCCGCGCGCCGGCCGTGGTCGTGGAAGAACCGCCGCAACGCGTCGGCGAGGTACCAGGCGCCCGGGTACGGCCCGCGCGCCGCCGCCTGGCGCAGGGCCGCCGAGAGGTTCGGCACCTCGACGTCCAGCCAGGCCACCGCTTCCGCGGCACCCGCGAAGGCGACCGGGCTCGGCGCCGAGGGCGCGTCCTCGCGGGGGAGCGCCACGATCCGCGCGCCGAGCAGCGCGACGGCGGCATCCGCGGCCGCGCAGTAGCCGGTGAACAGCCGCTCCCACGCCTCCTCGCGCGCGGGCTCGTCCTCCTCGGCGCGGACGCACTGCTCGGCGTAGCGGCGGGCGAGGTCGTGGAAGCGGTACCGGCGGGGTGCGTGCGCTTCCAGGAGGTTCGCCGCGATCAGCCCGCGCAGCCGCCGGGTCGCCTCGTCGACCGGCACCTCCAGCAGGGCGGACGCGGCGATCGCGGTGAAGTCGGTGCCCGGCACCAGCGCGAGCAGCCGGAACGCCTGCCGCAGCCCGGGCGCCAGCGCCTGGTAGGACACCGAGAACGCCTTGGCGACGGCGCTTTCGCCGTCGAAGCCGAGGTGGCCCAGCGGGTCGCCGCGCAGCTCGTCGACGAGCTCGCCGATGCTGGCGACGCCGGTGTTCGCCGCCGCGATCCGCAGGGCCAGCGGGTGGTGGCCGCACAGCCGGGCCAGCTCGGCCGCCGCTTCGGGTTCGGCGGCGGTCCGGTCGCCGAGCAGGGCGGTCAGCAGCGCCTGCGAGTCGGCCTCGCGCAGCTGCGCCAGGCCGAGCGACCGCGCGCCGACGCGGGCGACGAGCTCGTCGAGCCGGTGGCGGCTGGTCACCAGCACCCGCCCCGACGACGGCAGCAGCGGCAGTACCTGGGCCGGGTCGCGGGCGTTGTCCAGCACGACCAGGGCCTGCCGGTCGGCCAGCAGCGTCCGGTAGAGCTTGCTCTGGTCGTCGACCCCGGGCGGGACGTCCCGCAGGTCGACGCCGAGGGTCCGCAGCAGCTGCGCGAGCGCGGCGGCCGGGGTGAGCGGCTCGTCTTCGGCGTCGAAGCCGCGCAGGTTCACGTACAGCTGGCCGTCGGGGTAGCGCGCCCGCGCGGTGTGGGCCCAGTGCACGGCCAGCGCGGTCTTGCCGACGCCGGCGGTGCCGGTGATCACCCAGACGTCCCCGGGTTCGTCGAGCGCGGCCAGCTCGGGCGCCCGGCCGGCGAACCCGCGGACGTCCAGCGGCAGCTCGGCGGGCCGCGGAACGGCCGGGGCGGCGGGCGGCGCCGGCTCGCCCTCGCCGCGCAGGATCCGCATCCGCAGGTCCTGCAGGGCCTGACCGGGCTCGATGCCGAGTTCGTCGACCAGCAGCCGGTGCGCCCGCGCGTAGGTTTCCAGGGCTTCCGGGGTCCGGCCGCAGCGGTGCAGCGCGAGCATCAGCGCGGCCCGCAGGCGTTCGCGGAACGGGTGTTCGTCGACGAGCCGCCGCAGTTCCCCGACGACCTCGCCGTGCCGTCCCGCGACGAGCTCCTGTTCGTACAGCTCTTCGAGGGCGACGAGCCGGCGTTCGGCCAGCGCCGGGCCTTCGTATTCGGCGAGCGACTCGCTCACCCCGCCGAGCGGGGTGCCGTCCCACAGCGCGAGCGCGGCCCGCAGGTGCGCGACGGCGTCCGCCCCGGAAGTGGCCCGGGCCTTGGCGACCTCCTCGTCGAAGACGTCGAGGTCCCGATCGCCGGGAGCGACCTCGATGACGTACCCGGGCGCGCGCCGCACGATGACGTCGCGGCCGAGCAGCTTCCGCAGTTCCGAGATGTGCACCTGCAGCCGCCCACGGACACTCGGCGGCGCGTTCTCGCCCCAGGTCAGGTCGATGAGGCGGTCCTCGGTGACGACCCGGTTGGGGTTCAGCAGCAGCGCGGCCAGCACGGACGTCTGTTTCTGGCCGCCGGGGCGGACCGGGCCCGCGTCACCGAGGACGGTGACCGGTCCGAGCAGGCGGTAGCGCACGTGATGCCCCCCGGAAGACGGACCGAAGCGAAACGGAAGTGCTGTGGACGACCCTATCCCCGGGCAGGCTGGAAGGGAGGCCACGGGTGGACCGAGACGACGTCCAGCGTCTGTTGTTCGTCTGCTTCCCGGACGCCGGGGAAGCCGCCGGCCGCTACCGCGCCTGGCGCGATCCACGGATCGCGGTGCAGGTCGTGGAGCTGCCGGGCCGGGGCGAACGCCGGGACGAGCACCCCTACCGCGACATGTGGCTGGTGGTCGAGGCACTGGCCGGGGAACTGGCCGGGGCGCTCGAGACCCCGCACGTGCTGTTCGGTGCGGGGCTCGGCGCCCTGGTCGCCTACCGGCTGGCCCAGCGCCGGGTGGCCGCGGGACTGGGGGTCCCGCGGGCACTCGTCGTGGCCCACCAGGCACCCCCATCCCGGGCGGCGCGCGCGGTACCGGAACAGGCGGGCCGCGCGGACGTCAGCCTGCTGGCGAGTGACGCGCACCTCCCGGTGGCCCCACCGCTGCCGTGCCCGATCAGGGGATTCGGCGAGCCGCACGTGATGACGGGATGGGGCGAGCACACGAGCGCGGGCTTCGTGCTGACGCCGGCGCGGGCGCAGGACAGTGCCGCGATTCTGCGTGATGCGGTGTTGCGGTCGACGCAGTTGATCTCGGCGATGGCGGTGCAGGCGCCGAAGCTGGCTTAGGGGGCGTTGGCTGGGGGCGCGCGGGTTGGGGGCGGATGCGGGCCGGCGGCCGGAGGCGTAAGCCGGCCACGGCGTTACCGCGCGCGGACCGGCGGTCGAGGGCATAAGCCGGGTTGGGGGCGCTGCGAACCGGCGGCCGGGAGCGCGAGCCGGCCACGGCATCGCCACGCGCGGACCGGCGGCCGGCAACGCAAGCCGGCCAGCGACGTCACCAGACCTCCCCCGCCCCTCATCCCAGCCATCCCTTCAGTCGGCGACCGGGTGTGTCAA
>NZ_JBSGJD010000288.1:0-11221 GCF_053605405.1 Amycolatopsis sp. NPDC003861 | reverse complement strand
GTCGCGATCACGTCGTCGATCCACCCGGACGAGGTGACGCACGTGGAGCCGGTGCGGTACGGGCGCGGCAGCAATCTGATGGGCCTGCTGGCGACGGTCCTGGTGGACGGCTCGCCGGGCCGCCGCCGCTGGGCGCTGGGCGTGCGGGAGCTGTGGCGATCCCGGCGCGACCTGCTGCGCATCCACAACCCGCGGCACTGGTCGGAGCGGATGATCGGGCTCCTGGTGATGCAGACCCTGGACAACTCGGTGACGACGTACACCAAACGCGGGCTGTTCGGCCGGCGCATGACGACTCGCCAGGGATCCGGAGCGCCGTCACCGGACTGGATCCCGGCGGGCCACGAGGTGACCCGCCGGGTGGCGGCCAAGATCGGCGGCCTGCCGCAGGGCGCGTGGACCGACCTGGCGAACATCCCGATCACGGGCCACTTCATCGGCGGCTGCACCATCGGCGACTCGCCTTCGTCGGGGGTGGTGGACCCGTACCAGCGGCTGTACGGCCACCCGGGCCTGCACGTGGTCGACGGCTCGGCGATCTCGGCCAACCTGGGCGTGAACCCGTCGTTGACGATCACGGCCCAGGCCGAGCGGGCGATGGCGTTCTGGCCGAATCGGGGGGACGCGGATCCGCGGCCGTCCCTCGGCTCACCGTACCGGCGGCTGGCGCCGGTGGCTCCTCGCCGTCCGGTGGTCCCGCCGGAGGCGCCGGCAGCCCTGCGGCTGCCGCTGACGCCCCGCTGAACGGCGCAGACGTCATCGCGCTGCGCCAAAACGCCTGTATCCTTGCTGAATCGGCTGATGCCGACGCAAGTCAGTCGCAACGACTGGCAGCTGTTTGAAAACTGTAAACCGCGACAGCAGGAGCTGACCATGATGAGTCGGTTGAGCTGTACGCCACTCCCGCTCCGACTACTTCGGTAGGCGGATATGGGTCACCGGTCAGCCGGTGACTCGAAGATCATTACCTACTGTGTCGCCCTGGTGTTGTTCGCGTGCGCAATTCTCATCGTTTGCGTGGCTTTGAGAGTTGTCAGCCCGTCGACCAACACGTGTGAACAGTCTGGCAGTATCGCGGGTCCGAGTGGTAGTTCAGCTTCACTAAAGATAACCTACAACTGCGATAACAGTCACGACGAAGATCACCGCAATGGCGGTCTGCCCACACCATCGACAGCAACTATTTCTCCGACGACAACGACGCGAGGCGGGGATACCAGCCCGCCACCGAGGCCGACAGCCTCAAGAAACTCGAAGAAAAAACGCGGAACCATACCAGTGACACCACCTGTGGTTACCACACGGGAATCACCGTACGCACCACCCAGTTCGATCGAAAAGTGTGGGCCCACACCGGGCCCGGGCACCACCGAAGCTCCACCCCGCAGTTCGCAAGCACCAACGCGTGAGACAACTCCGGCACAACCCGCCGATGTGACCACACCATCGACGTCCGCTCCAATCACTTCATCAAACCCGTAGATCAAAGCTCGCTTGTCAGTTGTGATACACCGGGCAGCAGGCCCGCCGATCCATCAGTTTATCGTGCAGGCCGGAAGGCCACCACAGTTGAGCGAACAGCAGGAACCACGCATTCTCTTGTTCGCCGGTACACCATACGATCCGATCTCAAGAAGAACGACGTTGATCCATCGCTCAAACGCTAGCGTCCGAGACCCCCAAGCCGTGCACTGCTTGGGGGTCTCTCATGTCCGGCGTTGTCGGAGGCGCCGGCAGCCCTGCGGCTGCCGCTGACGCCCCGCTGAACGGCCCTCCCGGACCGCGCCGCCGGGAGGGCCACTCAGCGCACGGTCAGGGCAGGCCCGCGAGGCCCGCCGACACCGTGTTGGCGAACGCGTACCCCTGCGACGCGTCCCAGTTGATCGACCACGTCATCGCGCCGCGGATGGCCGGGTACGTCGCCGATGGCTTGAAGCTGCCGCAGGACGTTCCGCGGGCCAGGCAGTTCAGCGCCGACACCGTGTTGGCCGGGGCCTGGTAGCCGCCGCCCGCCGCCTGGGGGGAGGCCGGGAGGCCGAGGCCGACCTGGTCCGCGC
Organism: Amycolatopsis sp. NPDC003861; assembly: GCF_053605405.1. Taxonomy (NCBI): domain Bacteria; kingdom Bacillati; phylum Actinomycetota; class Actinomycetes; order Pseudonocardiales; family Pseudonocardiaceae; genus Amycolatopsis; species Amycolatopsis sp. NPDC003861. The sequence goes on along the minus strand of NZ_JBSGJD010000288.1, from coordinate 9,164 downwards.
GCAGGCCGCCCTGGAGCTGGATGCAGGCCAGCGCCGTCAGGAAGTCGACCGTGCCCTGCGAGTAGACGTTGCCGTTGCAGCCCAGCATCGAACCGGAGTTGTAGTACTGCATGTTGACGATCGTCAGGATGTCCTTGATGTTCAGCGCCAGCTGGAAGTAGCCGCCCGCCGTGGACTGCATGTCGATCGTCTGCGGCGCCATCGTGATGACCTTGCCGCCGCCGTTGTAGATGCTCCGCAGCGCCTGGCCCATGTACGTGGCGTTGATGCCGTTCTCGAGGTCGATGTCGACGCCGTCGAAGCCGTAGTTCGCGATCAGGGACTTGATGCTGTTCGCGAAGTTGTTCGCCGAGTTCGAATCGGCCACGCTGATCGTGCCGTTCTGGCCGCCGACCGAGATGATCACCTTCTGGCCGCGGGCCTGTACCGTCTTGACGTCGGCCTTGAACTGGGCGTCCGTGTAGCCGCCGAGCTGCGAAGACAGGCCGGAGTCGAGCGTGAAGCCCACCGCCCCGGGCGTGCCGGTCGCGTCCGCGAAGGACACCGCGATGATGTTGTACTTCGTCGGGACGTCGGCGAGCTTCAGCGCCTTGGCGCCGTTGTAGAAGTTCTGCCAGTACCCCGTCAGGACGTGCTTCGGCAGGTCACCCTGCGTCGGCGGCGTCGTGGTCGTGGTCGTCGGCGGCGTGGTGGGCGTCGTCGGGGTGGTGGGGGTGGTCGGCGTCGTCGGCGTGGTCGGCGTCGTCGTCGGCGGGGTGCCGGGGCCGTCGAGGCTGACGTCGTCGGCGTAGTACGCCGGCTGGCCGTACCAGCCGTGCAGGTACACCGTCAGCGACGTGCTCGCGCCGGTCGTGAAGCTCAGCGACAGCTGCTGGTAGCCGCTGGTGCCGGGCGTCCACGTGCTGGTCGTCGCCGAGCCGGAGACGCCCAGGTAGACGTAGCTGCCCTGGACCCACGCGGACAGCTTGTACGCCGTGTTCGCCGAGACGGTGAGCGTCTGGGAGCACTGGGCGTTGTCCGACGACGACGGCGTCGCGTTCAGGGCGCGGCTGCCGCCGTGCACCGGCGAGCTCACCGCGGCCGACGCGCCGGTGCAGCTCCAGCTCGCCGTGCCGGCTTCGAAGCCGGGGTTGGCCAGGATGTTCGCCGCCGAGGCGCTGCCGGCGAGCACGAAAGTGACGCCGAGGGACAGCGTCACCACGGATAGTAAGGAAAGCAGAGCGAAGCGAACCTTGGGGACCACGGGAGACCTCCGTGACACTGGTGAGGCAGGTCACCACAAAGTGGACTAGACCAATCTGATTGTCAAGCGGCCCCATCCGAAAGTCGGGGTGGCGGAAACGGCAGAATGGACCGATCGGAACCAGGCGAAGCAGGAGCGTGTTGCAGTGAGCGTGTCGGTCGAGCAGAAGATCGCCGAAGAACTGGGCGTGCGCGAAGGACAGGTCAAGGCCGCGGTCGAACTGCTCGACGGCGGCTCGACGGTGCCGTTCATCGCCCGCTACCGCAAGGAAGTCACCGGCATGCTCGACGACGCGCAGCTGCGCACGCTCGAAGAGCGGCTGCGCTACCTGCGGGAACTCGACGAGCGCCGGCTCGCCGTGCTCGAGTCCATCCGGAGCCAGGGCAAGCTCGACGAAGCCCTCGAGGCGTCGATCCTCGCCGCGGACACCAAGTCGCGGCTGGAGGACATCTACCTCCCGTACAAGCCGAAGCGCCGCACGAAGGCCATGATCGCGCGCGAAGCCGGTCTCGAGCCGCTGGCCGACGGCCTGCTGACCGACCCGACGACCGACCCGCAGGCCGCCGCCGCGGTGTTCGTCGACGCGGACAAGGGCGTCGCGGACGCGCAGGCCGCCCTCGACGGCGCCCGCGCGATCCTCGTCGAGCGCTTCGCCGAGGACGCCGACCTCATCGGCGACCTGCGGGAGAAGATGTGGGGCCAGGGCCACTTGGTCGCCAAGGTGCGGTCCGGCAAGGAGGAGGACGGCGCCAAGTTCTCCGACTACTTCGACTTCTCCGAGCCCTACACCAAGCTCCCCTCGCACCGGATCCTCGCGATGCTGCGCGGCGAGAAGGAGGAGGTCCTCGACCTCACGATGGCGCCGGACGAGCCGTCGGACGAGCCGCAGGTCGGCCCGACCGAGTACGAGCAGCGCATCGCGGCGAAGTTCGGCATCACCCAGCAGGGGCGGCCGGCCGACAAGTGGCTCGGCGACACCGTCCGCTGGGCGTGGCGCACCAAGATCCTCCTGCACCTGGGCATCGACCTGCGGATGAGGCTGCGCCAGGCGGCCGAGGACGACGCCGTGCGCGTGTTCGCGGCCAACCTGCGCGACCTCCTGCTGGCCGCGCCGGCCGGCACCCGCGCCACCATGGGCCTCGACCCGGGCTTCCGGACCGGCGTCAAGGTGGCCGTCGTGGACGCGACCGGCAAGGTCGTCGACACCCACGTGATCTACCCGCACCAGCCGGCGAACAAGTGGGACCAGTCGATCGCCGAGCTGGCGGTCCTGGCCGCGCGGCACAAGGTGGACCTGATCTCGATCGGCAACGGGACGGCCTCGCGCGAGACGGACAAGCTCGCCCAAGAGCTGATCAAGAAGCACCCGGAGCTGAAGCTGACGAAGGCGGTCGTGTCCGAGGCGGGCGCGTCGGTGTACTCGGCGTCGGCGTTCGCTTCGCAGGAACTGCCGAACATGGACGTCTCGCTGCGCGGCGCGGTCTCGATCGCCCGGCGGCTGCAGGACCCGCTGGCCGAGCTGGTGAAGATCGACCCGAAGTCGATCGGCGTCGGGCAGTACCAGCACGACCTGTCCGAGGTGTCGCTGTCGCGCTCGCTGGACGCGGTGGTCGAGGACTGCGTGAACGCGGTCGGCGTGGACGTCAACACGGCGTCGGCGCCGCTGCTGACCCGGGTCTCGGGCATCACGACGGGCCTGGCGGAGAACATCGTGGCCCACCGCGACACGAACGGCCCGTTCCGTTCCCGGACGGCGCTGAAGGAGGTCGCGCGCCTCGGCCCCAAGGCGTTCGAGCAGTGCGCGGGCTTCCTCCGCATCCCGGACGGCGACGACCCGCTCGACTCGTCGGCGGTCCACCCGGAGGCGTACCCGGTGGTCCGGCGCATCCTGTCCAAAACCGGCACCGACATCCGCGCCCTGATCGGCAACACGCGGACGCTGTCGTCGCTGCGCCCGGCCGAGTTCGTGGACGAGCAGTTCGGTCTCCCGACGGTGACGGACATCCTGTCGGAGCTCGACAAGCCGGGCCGCGACCCCCGCCCGGCCTTCAAGACGGCGACGTTCGCCGACGGCGTGGACAAGATCTCGGACCTGAAGCCCGGGATGCGCCTGGAGGGCGTGGTGACGAACGTGGCGGCGTTCGGAGCGTTCATCGACGTGGGCGTGCACCAGGACGGCCTGGCGCACGTTTCGGCGCTGTCGAAGAACTTCGTGAAGGACCCGCGCGAGGTCGTGAAGCCCGGGGACATCGTGAAGGTGAAGGTCCTGGACGTGGACGTGCCGCGGAAGCGGATCTCCCTGACGCTGCGGCTGGACGACGAGCCGGGGGCCGGTTCGTCGCGCGGCGGCGGTGGCGGTGGTGAGCGCCGGGACCGCGGCCAGGGCCAGCGCCGCGGTGGCGGTGGTGACCGGCGTGGCCAGGGTGGCGGCGGTGGCCGGGACCGCGGCGGCAACGCGAGCGGTTCGATGGCCGACGCGCTCCGGCGGGCCGGGTTCGGCAAGTAGGTCTCCGATGAAGGCGGGTCACCTCCGGGTGGCCCGCCTTCGCGGTGGTCAGCGCAGGGCGAACAGGCCGACCGCGAACAGGAACGCCGGCACCACGGCCGCCGACAGGCTGATCAGCCACGTTCCCCCACGCCAGCCCGTCGGCGAGGCGTCCGAAACCAGCCGCCGCACCAGGGCCGCCTCCACCACCGCCGTCAGCAGGAACCCCAGGCCGACGCTGAAGATCGCCGCCGCGCCGACGAAGAACAAGCCCGAGGTCGAGGCCGCTGCCAAGGGGGTTGCGACCTCCCAGCGCACCAGGCCCGCCGTGGCCGTCAGGGCCGCCAGCAGCAGCACGAACGCCACCAGGAAGCCGATCCGCGCCGTGGTCTGGTGGTGGGCGCCGGCGAACCACCAGAAGCCCGCGTCGAGCGCCGCCACGACCAGCGCCAGCACGACGAACCCCGCGCGGAAAGTCAGCACCCGATCACTCTAGCGAGGCGAATCTCGCTTCCACACTGCCGAGCGCGCCGAAGTCCGCCACCACGTGGCCGCCCGCGCGGATCGGGCACGGCGGCGTCGCCGTTCCCGTCGTCACGATGTCGCCCGGGCGCAACGCGCGGCCGTGGCGGGGCAGCTCCATCGCCAGCCAGTGCAGCGCCAGGCGCGGGTCGCCGAGGACCAGGCTGCCGCTGCCGCGGGAGAACTCCTCGCCGTCGGCGTGGAGGACCACCTGGCTGCGGGGCAGGTCGACGTCGCGCCAGCCCGGCACCGGGCGGCCTTCGACGAACCGGCCGGAGCACGCCGCGTCGGCCAGCAGCTGCGGGCCGCCCGCGTGGCGGTGGTCGGTGTAGCGGCTGTCCGGCAGCTCGATCGCCAGGAACATCGTGTCGACCGCGTCGAGCACCCCGGACAGCGACGGCGACCGCCCCGGATCCGCCTTGAGCCGGAACGCGAACTCGGGTTCGGCGACGCCCATCGTCATCGTGTCGGCCGGGACCGGGGCCCCCTCGACGTGGTGGAACCGCTCGAACATCGCGCCCGGCAGCGGTCCGGGGACGCCGAGGTACTGCCGGGCGTACACGGTCGTCGCGCCGATCTTCCAGCCCGACACCGGCCCGGCCCGCTCGGCGAGGGCCGCCTGCGCCGCCATGCCGTCGGCGTGGTCGCGCGGGCGGGCGTCGTCCGGGAGGCCCTCCAGCCTCTTGCCGGTCAGCCACGCGTCCCAGATCAGCTCCGCCGCCCGCTCTCCGTTCACGCCGGCGATCTTGCCAACCGGAACACCGGGTGTCGATCGGCTTCCGCGGCGAACGCCTCGGGCGGGCCGGTCAGCTTCGCGTCGAAGAACGGCGCCGTCACCGGGATCTTGCGGACGTACGCGCGCAGCACCGGGCCCGCCGTGGCGGCGTCGGCCTCCTCGACCTCCCACGTCTCGCGCCGGCGCCCGCGCCACAGCCGGGCGACGGGGTCGGCGCGCAGGTTGTGCACCCAGCCGACCGGCCCGTACGGCGCCACGAGCCACCGCTCGCCGCCGACCTCGATCACGTTGACCGGCGTGGTCCGGTCGGCGCCGCTCCGGCGGCCCCGCGTGGTCAGCAGGAACCCGGTGCCGCCCGCGGCCGGGATCCCGCGCTCCAGCAACGCCCGCACGACGACGTTCGCGACCTTCCGCGTCACGCCCATCCGGTACTTCCGCGCCATCACGGCTGCATAGCGTAGACCCCGGAGAGCTCTCGCACCCGCGCCCAGACGTTCTCGAACCGCGCGGCGTCCACCACCGGCTTGCGCAGCGCCGCGAGGGCGATCGCCTGCTGGGCGTCGGTCGAGCTCGCCTTGCCGTTGAGGTCCACCGCCGCGACGCTGAAGTCCTGCACCAGCACCGCGAAGATCTGGTCGACGACCTCGTCGTCCAGGCCGGTGATGCGGGCCTGCTCCAGGACGAGCTGGCCGTAGACGATCAGCGTGAACAGCTCGGTCAGCGCGAGCCCGAAGTCGAGGTCGGCCTGCTGCGCCTCGTCCGGCGCCGCCTCGGTGAGCAGCTTGACCAGGTAGCCCGCCTGCTCGGTGAACAGCGCGACGTTCGGGATGTGCGCGGCTTCGGCGTAGGCGGTCTTCCAGTCGTGGAACCGGACCTTCGACAGGCCTCGCGCCGGGCCCTGGCGGAAGAGGAACTCGTCGTCCGCGGCGTCGGTGCGGGTCGGCACCGACGGGTACTCCTGCGGCGCGAAGAGGTAGTTCGGCATGAACTTCGCGATCAGCGCCAGGTTGACGGCCACCGTGCCCTCGAGCTTCGGCAGGCCGTCGATGTCGTTCTTCGACATCGCCAGGTAGGTGTCGGCCTCGAAGCCCTTGGCCGCGACGACGTCGGCGACCAGGCCGATCACCTTCTGCGCCTCGGTGGTCACCTTCATCTTGGTGATCGGGTTGAACAGCAGGTAGCGGCGGTCGTCGGGGTTCGCGCTGCGGAAGTAGTCGACGGCGCGGTCGGAGAAGAGCTTCATCGCCGTCAGCCGCGCGTAGGCCTCGACGAACTCGCGGCGGACGTGCGGGAAGTCCGTCACGGGCTTGCCGTAGAGGACGCGGTTGTGGGCGTGCGTGATGGCTTCGTACAGCGAGTGCGTCGCCATGCCGATGCCGCCGAAGCAGAGGTTGAACTTGCCGATGTTGACGGTGTTCAGCGCGGCGCTGAAGGCTTCGGCGCCGACGTGCAGGATGTCCTCGGCGCGCACCGGGTAGTCCTCGAGCCGGAACTCGGCGACGTACATCTGCGACGGCACCACGTTCTTCACGACGTGGTAGTTCGGGTGCTCGGAGTCGGCGTAGAAGAAGACGTACTGGTCCGGGCCTTCGACGCCGTCGATGCGGCCGAAGACGGAGACCGTGCGCGCGCAGTTGCCGTTGCCGATGTAGTACTTCGAGCCGGTGGCGCGGTAGCCGTCGCCGTCCTTGGTCAGCACCAGGTCCGAGGAGTAGATGTCGGCACCGTGGTCCTTTTCGGACAGTCCGAAGGCGCCGACGCCGCCGGCGTCGAGAGCGGCCGCCGCCCGTTCGCGCGCTGCCGCGTTGGCGCTCTGCCAGACCGGCCCGAGGCCGAGGATGGTGACCTGCCACGGGTACCAGTAGTTCAGGCCGTAGAAGCCGAGAATCTCCGACAGCGCGGCGACGCGGGCGGTGTCCCAGCGCTTGTCGGGGTTGCCGCCGGCGTCGGCGGACGGCGTCAGGAAGGTCGAGAACAGGCCTTCCTTGCCTGCGAACTCGATGAAGTCCGCGTAGAAGGTGCGGTTGTGGTAGTCCTCGGTCAGCTTCGCCTTGCCGCGCTCCTCGAACCAGTCGATGGTGGCGCGCAGCAGGCGCCGCGTCTCGGCGTCGAAGTGCGCCGGGTCGTACTCGCGCGGGTTCAGCAGCATGGTGGTCCTCCTCGATTACCGACCGGTAACTTAGCAAGGCGGCGCGAGTGCGGGCAATCTCACTGGGGGTAGGTCACTCTCGTTGGTACACTGATCATGCGGGCCGCTCAGTTCTGCCTCGGCCCGCTGCTGTTGTCGACTACCACGCGCCGCGGCCGCCACCACGGTCTGCGCCGGGCAGGACAACCCTTCTCAGGTTACGGAGACCAGGGCATTCGCGTGCCCGCATGCACTTATGAGCACTTTCGCTGAACTCGGCTTGCCGACCCCGCTCGTGGCCGCACTGGCCACCCAGGGCGTCACCGAGCCGTTCCCCATCCAGGCGGCGACCCTGCCGCACACCCTCGCCGGCCGGGACGTCCTCGGCCGCGGCCGCACCGGCTCCGGCAAGACGTACGGCTTCGTGCTGCCCGTCCTGGCCCGCCTCGCCGCGGGCCCGACGCGGCGCAAGCCGGGCCGTCCGCGCGCGCTGATCCTGGCGCCGACGCGCGAGCTCGCGACGCAGATCGAGGCGTCGATCCTGCCCCTGGCCAAGCCGCTGGGCCTGCGCACGACGACCATCTTCGGCGGGGTTTCGGCCAACCCCCAGATCACCCGGCTGCGTGACGGCGTCGACATCGTCGTCGCCTGCCCCGGCCGGCTCGCCGACCACATGCGCTCCGGGCACGTGAAGCTCGACGCCATCGAGATCACCGTGCTGGACGAGGCCGACCACATGGCCGACCTGGGCTTCCTGCCCGAGGTCCGCCGGATCATGGACGCCACGCCGTCCCGCGGCCAGCGGCTGCTGTTCTCGGCAACGCTGGACAACGGCGTGGACGTGCTGGTCAAGCGCTTCATGGACGACCCGGTGCTGCACAGCGTCGACTCGGCGCAGTCCCCGGTGGCGACGATGGAGCACCACGTACTGCACCTCGAGGAGACCCACCGGCTGCCGGTGCTGGTCGACCTGACGGCGGCGCCCGGGCGCACGCTGGTGTTCACGCGGACGAAGAGCCGCGCGAAGGCGCTGACGCGGAAGCTGAACGCATCGGGCGTCCCGGCGGTGGAGCTGCACGGCAATCTGGGCCAGAACGCTCGTACCCGCAATCTCGAGGCGTTTTCGTCGGGCACGGCCCGCACGCTGGTGGCCACGGACATCGCGGCGCGGGGCATCCACGTCGACGACGTCCGGCTGGTCATCCACGCGGACCCGCCGGTGGAGCACAAGGCGTACCTGCACCGGTCGGGCCGCACGGCCCGAGCGGGGGCGTCGGGCACGGTGGTGACGCTGATGACGGACGCGCAGGTCCGCGACGTCCGGGACCTGACGCGCAAGGCGGGCATCAAGCCGACGACGACCCAGCTCGGCCCGGGTCACCCGCTGCTGGCGGAGCTGGCCCCGGGCGAGCGGACGTTCTCGAAGGCCCCGGCGGTGGACAACCGCCCCAAGAAGGTATCGGCGACAGGTGCGGCGCCTGGTGGCGGCCGCGGCCGCCGGTCATCGGCGCCGAAGGAGAACCGGGGCGGCCAGCGTTCACGTGCGGCGGCCCAGGAGCAGCGTTCGGCGGGGTCCGGTTCGCGCCGCTCGGAAGGAGCGGCTTCGGGCGGGTCCCGGCGGTCGGGTGGCTCGGGCGGGTCGCAGCGGTCGGGCGCTTCGGCTGGCTCGCGCCGCTCGGGCACGGCTGCCGGTCGTTCCGGCGGCGGAGGTGCCGCGGGCGGGGCGGCCGCTTCGGGCCGTTCCGGCGGCACGGCCGCTGCCGGAGGTGCCCGGCGCTCGGGCGCCCCGGCGAGCAACCGCCGTTCGGGCTCGAGCGGCGCGGCCGCTTTCTCCTCGGGAACCCGCGCGGGCTCCCGCCGCTCGCGCTGAGCCAAGGCTGACGGAGGTCCCGGCGTTCTCCGCCAGGGCCGGGACCGTTCTTCCGCAGCTGCCTCACCGGCCCAAACGGCACCCGGACGCCAGACCGGCACCCCACCCAGACCTCCCCACCACCCCGATCCGAAGCCAAAACACGGCCGGTGGTGCCGGGTCAAGGCATCTTTCCCGCCT